>JAYVOH010000041.1:0-6525 GCA_043758025.1 Verrucomicrobiota bacterium | reverse complement strand
TTTTGGTGCTGGCACAGCTCAATTTCCAATCCGTGTTTCTTGGCGAACTCGACGAACATCGGAAACAAGAGAAGCTCCAAGACTTTCGAGACAATCTTGGTGTCCACGGAGATGGAATAGACGCGCTGATAGACGTCGATGAAGCCTTTGATAATCCACTCACCTTCGTTGGTGGCCACGGCTTTGGCGAACGAGGCTGCGTGCTTTTGAAGGTGTTTTAGAAATTGGTCAGGTGTCATCGTGATGGAGTGGATCGTATTTGAGGAAGAGTCGTTTCAAAAGAGCGATTAAGCGGGGAGGGCGACCATGCAGTCCTCGGAGGGCACCATGGTGCGGCTGATAGTCGTGCCCAGCGTGCATTTCACCAGGAAGGTGGCGGCGAAGTCGTCGAGGCGGGTGATCTTCTTGTTCGCCTCATCGGCGAACTGGTAGATGGGCAGGAAGCGGTTATCCTTCGCTGCGCTCAGGCTCCGCAGTGAAGCTTCGCGTGAAGGGATTGCGCTGTCGCGCATGGCGGTGTCGGCGTTGAAGGTGAAGTGGCGGGCGTTGTTGTTGGCGAAGTAGTAGGTGCTGTCGCGATTGCTGACGATGAAGAGCTGGAGGAAGCAGAGGAGGGTCTTGGTGTAGCCGTTGCCGGGACCGTTCTTGTAATCGACGATCTGCTCCATGGCCCGGCGCGGGTTGACGCTCAGGGTTTTCAGTTCGATCTGCACACAGGGCACGCCATTGATGAGAATGAGCACATCGTAACGGTGGTGACTATTGTCCGTGTTGATGCGGAGCTGGTTGACGACCTCGAAGATGTTTTTGCACCAGTCCTTGATGTTGACGAGGGTGTAATTCAGCGGCGTGCCGTCATCGCGGGTGAAGGCATTGATTTGGCGGAGAAGCTTGGCGCCGGTGAAGACATCCGGGGTGATGATCTCGTCGAGCAGGCGGGCGAACTCGCCATCAGTGAGGCGGACGCGGTTAAGGGCCTCGAACTTTTCGCGGAAGTTCTGCTCCAACGCGGCGCGGTCAGTGATGTCCGGGCGGTGTTCGTATTTGAGATCCCGCAGCTTATCAATAAAGGCATCTTCGATTCCCTGCTCGTTGATGACTGAAGATGGGAAAACAGAATCTCGTGAATAGAGGCTGTCAGAAGAGTTGGGCATGAGAACTATTTCGCTATGTATGCGGTGGTGGAAGATTTCCGCAAGGTGTTTGGTGGATGGGAAGAAATAACTACCATCCCGATCTCCTCCGCTCCCCCGCCCTTACAGTTTAATTACATAAATCCCCTTTTCTCCGCCGGGTTGTGGGGCATTTTCCGAACGGTTTATAAAGTTGTTAAGGATAACCCATCGCCCCGCTTCGGCTCCGGTCATGAATTCCACTCCTGATATTTACCGTATTTTTACGCGACCAGCACCCTAAGGCTGGAGTCTAGGAATGCGGCGCGCAAGCTGTTCAACTGAGTGCCGGAGAGTATCCGCAACGCAGACTTGGTGCTCTTGCCGCCCTGCATGAAATACCGCAAGGCTGCGATGAAAAGATCCGGTTGCTCCTGAATGTCGATTTCCAGTTCTACAGGAAAACAGGCATCGAGAATGGCGAAACCCTGATCGGTGACTTCTGCAAGTTCGACCGCCCAGCGGAGAATGGTATCGACGGGTTTGTTCTTGCTGAACCGCTGTTTCACCAGCGTGAGCAAATCAGTCCGCGTGGGGACATTCATCAGTAAGGCGAGAAAGAAGCGATGTTCGGGATCGGTGACCGAACTGCGGAACGTTTTGATGGCATCACGTCGAACCGCCTCATCGAGCGTGGCGGCAATCCCCGCTGCGAGAGTCTTGTGCTTTTTCTGGAAGACCCGGAGCATGGCGTCCCATTGGCCAAGCCCTTGCAAATGACCCATGCAGCTTTGCAGGATATAAAACCCGCGCTCGAAATCCAGCGTGGCGATCATCTCCCGCACGAGTTTCGCGTAACCCGGATCGCCGCTCTCCTCCAGCACCGCCAGCAACTGCTTGCGCCGCATGGTGAGCGTGTCGTTGAACTCCGGATCCAGAGCGATGTGTGGCGGCAGGTAGTTAAACTGCGGCCCGGTTCCCGGATCGTTCTGGGTGCGCACGACGACGGTCACCGATGGTGTATCCAGATGAAAGAGCGAATGGATGCAGCTCCGCCCGGAGATGATGGGCGCCGTGCGGCC
Source organism: Verrucomicrobiota bacterium (assembly GCA_043758025.1). Taxonomy (GTDB): domain Bacteria; phylum Verrucomicrobiota; class Verrucomicrobiia; order Verrucomicrobiales; family Verrucomicrobiaceae; genus VFKE01. Next base: position 4,331 of record JAYVOH010000041.1, on the reverse strand, counting down.
CGTCTCCAGAAGTTCAATTTTTCTCATGCGAACATCCCCCACCCTCAGATGCGGCGTGATGGACTGCGCATGATCAAACTCATAGTGCGCATGAATGCTCGATCCATGCATGACATGAAACGCGCCGGAGAATTCATGCTGATGAATGTCCGTGGTGCCATCCATCCAGAGCAAAAGCTGGATGTAAAACTTCGGATGTTCAAAAGCGATGATTTCCGGCTGGCCGAAGCCTGAGTGTGATTGAGTGGGCTGCTCATCATTCAACAAAAACTCGCGCATCAACTTTTCCAGCTTCACATGCTTGAACGGCGGCTGTTCCTCCAAGGAGGTGCGCGCGATTTCAGGAAACTTCTCCAGCGAGAAATTCTCGCGTTTCCATCGCTCCAATACGGTCTGACCCAGCTTTTTGAAAAACACGTCCATGCCCACTCTTCCACCACGGAACACGCAGTCTCAAGCTGCCATTCGCCGTTAGCACACTTCCATATCTCTTGCGCCCAAGCATCCATGCGCTCCCGTTCGCTCTCACCCAGTCTATGAAGCCTTTCATAACTCTTGCCCAGGCCCGATCATCCACCGGGACCATGCTCTCGCTTCATGCTTATGACGGGCATTTTTTTCTGCGCGCCAACGGCCAGCCATTGATGGGCACCAATGCCGTTGATTCGGAAAAAATTCTCGCCCAACTCTCTTGCGAGCGGCTGCGAGGAGAGTCCTCGGCCAGGGTTCTCATCGGGGGCTTGGGATTTGGATTTACTTTGCGGCGCGTGCTCGAACTCACGAACAAACGCGCCCTGGTGCAGGTGGCGGAACTGTTCCCGGAAATTGTTGCCTGGAACCGGGATTTCCTTGGGTTGGTGAACGGGCTGATGCTGGATGATCCGCGTGTTGATGTCATGATCGCGGATGCGTATCAAATCATCGCCAGTGCACCAGCCTCGCACTATGACGCCATTCTGCTGGATGTGGACAATGGACCGACGGCGATGGTGAGCGACGGCAATGCGCGTCTCTATCAAACCCAGGGTCTAACAGCGATCATGCGTGCCCTGAAACCCAAAGGGCGCGTGACTTTCTGGTCGGCCAGCCCCGACAGCGCGTTTGTCAATCGACTCACCCGTGCAGGTTTCATCGTCGATGTGGTGGCGGCCAAAGCCTATCCACAGGCCCGGCGAAAAGCTCACGCCATTTATGTGGCAGAACGAAAGGCCTAGTCCGCTGGCGGTGTCTGCGCCTCTCTTTCTTCGGCCCGGAGTCTCATTTCGAGCAGGGAGTCGAGATAGAGGCCTTCCACCTTTGTCCGCGCCCAGGGCATGCGGCGCAGAAACTTGAGGCTCGATTTGATGCTGGGGTTGCTATTGAAGCAATTGATGCGGATTTCCTGCCCGAGGATTTCCCATCCGTAGTGGGCGACGAGTTCAGTAAGCATCTGTTCCAGTGTGATGCCATGGAGCGGATTCTTGGGGCTGGCGGCGTGCATGATTTTTGAATGATTGAAACTAACCAAGAACACCAGTCGTGAAAGTCAATTGTTCACGATGGAGCAAAACTCAGCGCTTGAGTTTGCGCGCCTCGCAGCCATTCTTGTCCGGCATCAGCGCATGAATATCATTCGTCCGATCTCTGTGCCCACCGTGCCATAACCGTATTCAACATGAAAAACTGGTCCATCCGCATCGGCACTTTCGGCGGCACTGAAATCCGCATCCATGTCACCTTTCTCCTGTTGCTGGCCTTCATCGGCTGGAACGGGGCTAGTCAGGGAGGGCTGCCTGCCGGATTCAAAATGATGGGTTTCCTCATCGCCATGTTCACTTGCGTTCTGTTACATGAATTCGGCCATGTGATTGCGGCAAGCCGTTATGGCATCAAGACACCGAACATCACGCTTCTGCCCATCGGAGGCGTCGCCAGTCTGGAGCGCATGCCGCGTGATCCCTCCCAAGAATTCGTGGTCGCCCTTGCCGGTCCGGCAGTGAACATCGTCATCGCTGCCGCCATCTTCATCTGGCGCGGCTTCATGCCCTACACCTTGACGGACGCCGGTTTGATCCACGGCTCGTTTTTGGACCGGCTCATGAATTGGAACATCCTCATGGTTGTGTTCAACATGATCCCGGCATTCCCCATGGACGGCGGCCGCGTTCTGCGGGCGCTGCTGGCGATGTTCCTCGATTACGGAAAAGCCACGCGGCTCGCCGCCGGAATCGGACAGAGCATCGCCGCTCTCGGAGCTGTCATCGCCCTCTTTGTGGCGGGCAATCCGCTGCTGCTTATTATCGCCATGTTCATCTTCCTCAGTGCCGGGCAGGAGGCAACCTATGTCACCGAACAGGAGTCCATGCGGGGACTGCTGGTCAGGGACGCGATGGTCACGGATTTTCACAGCCTGCCTGCAGGCTCCGTCTTGAAAGATGCCGTGGCACAACTCCTCTCCGGATCTCAGCACGACTTCCCAGTGCTCGACGCTCAAGCCGGCTTCAATGGAATGCTCACCCGCACCGCCCTCATTGCCGCGCTAGCCGAGCATGGTTCCCAACATCCTGTCTCCAACGTCACCGAGTCCTGCCCGACAACACTTGATCCGGGAGATCTCCTGACGGAAGGCATGGAAAAGCTCACCTCCAGTTCGAGCCCTGTCCTCCCCGTGCTCGATCCTTTCACCGGTGGCCTGGTCGGCCTACTTACTGCGGAAAATATTGCCGAGATGCTTATGGTTCGCGCCGCACTGGGAACGACCATCAAATAACATTCGCTATCACTCAGCCGCATACTGTGGCAGAGATGCGCCATGATCGTCGAACGTTTTAAATACATCATCTGGGCTGCGGACATGAACCGTGCCGTGCGTTTTTACACGGGGGTCTTTGGCGGGAAGCTGCTTAAGCAAAACGACATCATCAGCGAAATCTCCATCTGTGACGGCATCATCGGCATTCATGGTGGCGGCGAAGGAAAAAGAACGTGGACGGGACTCAGCTTTCAGGTGCCGGATGTCATCGCTGGTGCTGCCGAAGTAGTTGCTGCCGGTGGTCAGCTTGTTCGCGAGCCGGAACCGGAAGACAACGAGCCACCGCACCTCGCCATGTGCGTGGATACCGAGGGCAATGAATTCATGCTCTCACGTAAGCGCCATTAGTCTAGTCTCCGCTAGACTTGACTCCGCCCCTCATCAATGTCGATGAATTCAAACATCGTCTGCGCTGCATCAGGCCCTAGCCCGATCTCGGCCAGACGTTCGTGCAAGCGCTGCGTTCCCGCGTCACGCCAGCCGCGCTTGGTCATGAAGGCATTCCACACTTCAATTTCCACCTCGGAAGGCGGCCGACCATTCGCATAGGCCCAGGCCAGCAATTCCTCATCACTGCCGCCCTTCAGCGTCTCGGACACGAGCGCGGAGTAATCGATTTTCAAAAACTCGCAGCAGCGCCAGTCGAAGCTCCCTTTCGCGGCAGCTCCAAGCTGCCCCTGCCAGCCCTCGGGCAATTTACCTGCTGCTTGCAGCCGAATCTTATCCAGCATCCGGCCGAAATAGACCAAGCCATTGACTTGATCGGATGGACCGCGAAGACCGGGTATGATGGTGGGGTAAGGAAGTGGCATGATGAAAAAATGCACCGCAATAGAACATCCGCAAGCAGATGCGCACGTCCTTCGAATCTCTTGTTCACATATGGATTTGTGCTCGTATCCTTGGAGTGATTGGCATCCTCCCATGAATACTTTAACCCTCGATTCTGAATTGCTGGCGCATACCATGACCAGCACCGGGGAAACGCTCTCCCAACTTTCCGAGAAATCGCCGGTTTTGCTCGTGATGCTGCGTCATGAAGGATGCTCATTTTGCCGCAATGCCATGTCAGACATCGCACGGTTGCATGAGCGCATCGAAGCCGTCGGCACCCGTATCGTTCTCGGACATATGTGGAGAGAAAAGGATTTTGCAGCCTTCGCTGCCCGCTATGGCCTCTCGTCCTTGACGAGCGTAGCCGATCCGGGCCGAACGCTTTACAAGGGGCTGGGGCTCAAACGCGGCACGCTGCTGCAGCTGCTCTCACCCAAGGTATTGTGGGCGGCCTTCAGGACCTCATTGCGAGGACATCCGCCTGGATGGATTAAAGGCGACATCTTCCAGCTCCCCGGCGCGTTCCTTATTCACCATGGCAAGGTCGTGCGCAGTCATACTTACCGCGATGCTTTCAACCGCCCCGATTACGTCAGTCTCGCGACGCTCTAGCAGCCTGTCGGACTTGATGCAAAAGAGTGACGATCTCTCGGATTTGCGCTCGTCGTGAACTTTGAGTTTAGCGTCGATTGTGGCGCTACTGGTT
>JAYVOH010000040.1:0-39770 GCA_043758025.1 Verrucomicrobiota bacterium | reverse complement strand
ACCGCTGAAATCTTAACGATTTAACGGAAAGAAAAATTCCCCCCATGACTTTCCCCGCCGCAAACGATGCCTCGCCTGTCTTGTAACCATCACTGATTTTCGTAAGAACCCCAGACGCTTTAGTGCACTTCTTGCTCAATGTTTCAAGTTGTTGACGCTTGGTCGTAACCAAGGCGAAGTCTTCGGGAACGACTAGGGTTGCGTCGGAAAAATCAATTAAGTCAACCACTAATCCAATCTGCTTGCGTAGAATCGTGGCATCAGGCCGCCCATGAATGTGAAAGACCATTGTTTGCCCATATTGCTCATAACCCTCAAAGACAAAAGCAGTCCACTCTGACTGTGCTTGCTGCTCACTTTCGCGCACAAGGCAGAGACCAGAAGCCGCGCCAGCGCCGAAGGCCGAAGAAATCCATAACGCAGCAACGGCAAATAGTATCTTTGTTCTCATTGTCGCATTTTGGTAAATTAAAAATGAAAGGCTTAATGCCTCACGACACAAGCATCTCGAAATCGTGACACGCTTGAATGAAAAATCAACATTGTCAAATATCAGTGCAGAGGGGCGGTCTTCGCCTTGTTGCTGGGATCAGTTGCTGGGGTCCTCGCATTACAACATTTTGTCAGCGTCCTCCCTGTGCAAAGCCTTCACAGTAGGACTTGGGTTTCCTCTTCCACCGTCGGGCTGCGTCAGGCGTCGGTCCTCGCACTGCAACATTTTAGTGAGCTATTCATCGGCTTTTCTCAGTTTGGCGTTCTGTGGAACTCGTTCAGCGATGCGCGTAGCATTGGTCGTTCATCGAGAAAGTGGCTATTTGAGATGCTGAACGGCTTCAGTGAGCAACTTCCGAGGGTCAATAACCTTCTCTGGGTGCATAGCCTGAGTCTGGCGATACTTGTCGCCAAGACGTTTGAGATCGCCGCCAGCCTCGGTCATGAGCTTGCGACGAACTTCGCGCAGCCATTCGAGTCCGTCATCATGAGGGATGGTTGCTGGTGTTGTATTCATGGCTAAATTTCCAAAAGTTCGAAGGGCGTCAGGAGCTGAGGGGTTGCAAGGCCGAGCGAGGTGTTGATGAGGCGGATGTGGGCGATTTTGTTCGGATTGGCGATGTGTTTGCAGTTCCAAGTGGCCAGTATATCACAACGCTGAAAGGAAGCGAGAGCTAGGTGATGGGCATCTCCCCCGCTTTCGAGCGGCATGACTTTGTTGCTGAAATAGACGGCTACTATGGCGTCGATTTCGTCCGTGTAGGGCAAGCGTGGAAGTGGATCGAGCAAGCCAATCATATCCGTGCGCTTTTGGTCATCGGGCGTGGCCTCCAGCTCGGTGATGACAACCGAGGAGGTGAACAATGCGTCCTGCCATCTGGCGGTCTCCCACCATTCTCGAGTCCATTCACGCTGGGCCTGAATCTTGGCCCCTGGCCGAGTTTCAAAGTAGAAGCTCGGGATGCTGGTCTCGACGTAGATGAGCTGGTTCATGGCATGTGAATGGAGTCAGTGATGCGCCCGACTCCACCAGCATGGCTCATTTCCAGCCATTGCGCAATCCAACGCTTGCATATGCTCGTGCGCTTGCGCAGCAGCCGCGACACCATAGCCTTATGCTTATCTTCCTCAAATGTCCTGGTTCATGTTTCAGAAGCCGGAGAAATATTGTTTATGTGTGATAATTTTTGGTTTGGCACCGCTTGGCACGGGCTGCTATGGGTTGTTACTTTTGAAGCCGCGAACAACCATTTTAGTGCCTCCTCACGTCAGCAACTACCACCATCCAATTATGCATCGCCTGCTTTTATTTCTCAGCCTTCCGCTCTACATTCTTGACCAGATTACAAAGATTTGGGTTGTGCATCATTTTGCGCTGAATGGCCCCGGCAATGAGGTGGTGCCAAATTTTTTCAACATTCATCATGTGGCCAACACCGGTATTGCCTTCGGCCAATTCAACGGCGGACGTTACTCGAATTACATTTTCGGCGCCGTGGCCGTCTGCGCGCTGACATTGATCACTTGGTTCTATCGCAAAGGACTTTTCCCCGGCAATATCAGCCGCATCGCAATCGCGCTGCTCGTCGCCGGCGTGTGCGGGAACTTCACCGACCGCATGTTGCATGGATACGTGGTGGACTTTCTCCAGTTCGATCTGCACGTGCCATTCGCGAATCCCTGGCCTTCGGTCAACGTCGCAGATTCCTGCGTGGTGTGTGCCGCCATCTTGCTGGCGATTTCTTCTTTCTTTGAAGCTTCCGCCGCCAAGCAGTCCTGAACTCATCGCACTGGCTCGACGCGCACCGCGCAATGTTTGTAGGAAGGCTGACGGCTTACGGGATCGAATGCACCCAGCGTCAGTTGATTGACGGTTGCGTGGTGCATGGGCAGAAACGCCTGACCGCGCTGAACCGTGGCTGTGAGCCGCGCCTCGGCCGTAATGCTGCCGCGTCGCGATGACACTCTGACAGTTTCGCGATCCCCCACGCGGAGTTCTCTGGCATCGAGCGGATGCAGATCAATTTGCAGTCGTGACGGATGGAGCTTCCGCAGAATGGCTGATTTAGCCGTGCGCGACTGGGTATGCCACTGGGCTGATGAACCGCGACCCGTCAGAAGCACGAATGGAAATTCACGGTCGGGTAGTTCCGGCGGCGCGCAGGGAGCCTCAAACACGAAGCGCGCCCTGCCATCGGGTGTGAAGAATTTTCCATCAGCAAAGAGCCGACGCTCTTGAAAAGTAACCTCCATCCTTTGGCCTTCATCCTTTTCTTTAAGCGGCCATTGAATGCCGCCCAGGCGCTCGATCATCGCGTAGTCCTCTATGCCGGTGATCTCGCAGGGCTGATCGCGCGTGACTTTTTTGAGCAATTGAAAGACAGCCTCGGGGGATGTCCATTCGCGGAACATAGCTCCGCAGCCCCAATACTCGGCGATGAGACGGAAGATGTGAAAGTCCGCCAGCGCCTGCCCCGGCGCGCGCGAAACTTTGCGCGACAGTCCAATGCGTCGCTCGCTATTGATGAAGGTGCCCTGTTTCTCTCCCCAGCCGCCCGCAGGCAGAACGAGGTGGGCCAACCGGGCCGTTTCCGTGGTGGCATACATGTCTTGCACCACAAAAAAATCGAGCTTGGCCACGGCGTCTTTGAACCGCTGCTGGTTGATCCACGAATGCGCGGCATTGGTCGCGATCATCCACAGCCCCTTGATCTTCCCATCCTCGATACCCTGAATGATCTGGTCGTAAGCCAGGCCGGTCTTGTCCGGGATTTGGTCCACGGGAATTTTCAGCGCATTCGCTACTTTTTCGCGATGCCGCACATTCGTGAAATCATGTCCGCCCAGCAAGTTTGTGGTGTTGCTGAACAGGCGCGAACCCATCGCATTGCACTGCCCGGTGATGGAATTGGCCCCGGTTCCTGGTCGTCCAATATTGCCGGTCATCAAGGCGACATTGATGATGGCCTGCGCCGTGCGGGTGGCCTGGTGCCCTTGGTTCACGCCCATGGTCCACCAGAAGGAGACCGACTTGCCGTGGGCAATGGTGGTGGCGAATTTGTTGAACGCCTCTCTGGAGATTCCGAGGGCTGGCAGATGATTCGCCGGATCGTAGTCCTTGGCAAAATCCCGGAATGCTTCAAATCCAGACGTGCTGGCTTTAATGAAATCGTGATCCAAAAAATCATGAGTAATGAGCCAGTGCGCCAGGCAATAGAACAACAGGATGTCCGACTTCGGACTGATCGCCAGATGCTGCGTCGCGGCCATCGCCGTCTCCGTTTTGCGCGGATCAATGACGATGATTTCTGGGGAACGTGGATTGTTTTCCACGCGCTGCCACATGATCGGATGGGCGATGCAGGGATTGGCCCCGATGAAGACCAGAACATCGCTCTCTTCAAAGTCCGCGTAAGTGTAGGGCGGTGCGTCGAATCCGAACGACTCCTTGTAAGCCATCACCGATGTGGCCATGCACTGGCGCGTGTTTCCATCGCCATGAATCATGCCCATGCCAAACTTCGCCAGCGCGCCGAGGAACGCCATTTCCTCGGTCATGATCTGTCCGGTGCTGAGATAGGCCACGGACTCGCGCCCGTGCTGGTCGATAATGGCCTCGAAGCGACGGCAGAAAACTTGCAAGGCCGTGTCCCAGTCCACGGCAGCGCCGTTCAACAGCGGTGTCGTCGCGCGGTCATGCGCCGCGAGCGGCGTGAGCGCTTCCCATCCCTTCGGACAGGCCATGCCTTTGTTCACCGGGTAATCCGTGTCCGCCGTGAGATTGATTGCTTGTCCCTTTTCATCAAGATGAATTTTTAAACCGCAACCAGTAGAGCAAAAACCGCAGATCGCTTTCGCGATGGACGCCGGTTTAAGGCTGGATGGCACCTGGCCCAGTCCAAATTTTCCCGGCTCGCGCACAAGCTCATCCGTAAGCGGACCGTCCCGCTCACGGAGCTTCATCGCCGGAATCTGTAGTTTCATGTTCATGGATTGCCGGGCATTTTCCATGCCGCCGCAGCGCGAAAGAAAACGATGCGTTCCAAAATTTCGCCCGCCATCAAACAGAAGAACCCGAACGGCGGGGAGGACAGCATCAGCGCGATGCCGGTCAAGCCCACGATTACGCGCGCGAGGTGCAGCCAGCGCAGCGGCCCCAGCAGCAGTCGTTGAGCGCGGCTGTCGCGCGGATCATCGCTGCTGAGGTAGAGCGATTCCCATCCGAGCTTGCAAATGCCGCAAACCGCCGCCGCCATCGATAATGTAGCGTTGAAGCATGCAGCAAAAGCCAGCCCGCTTAAAAACGTGGTGCCAAAAAATCGCGGCATGGTCCAGAGCGCGGCCCAGAAAGGCCTGCGTGTGTCCACATAAACCATCACGGAACAAAAGACGCTCACCAGCCCGGCACTACTGGCGATCCATACCGGAATTAAATTCAGCGCTGCGGCGAATGCCGCTGGTGCAAACGCGCCAAAGGCCAGGATTTCCCGGCTTAGCCAAGACCGGCGCCAGCCGAGAAAACAACGCCATGCTTTGAGTGGCTGACCCAGATGGGAAATGCTCGCGATAATTCCGAGCACCGCGCTGATGAAGCCCGTCCATCGCATCGCGGAATTCTGGGCAAATAAAATCGCGCCCGTTGCGAACTGGGTAAGCACGAGCATGACCACCAAGGGCGTGTGCGCCGGTTCGACTCGCGGCTTTGTGGCATCAGCCGCATCCGCAGTTTCAGGAACCGGCTTGGAAGAGATGTAGCGCGTTGTGGGTTTCGTGTAATCTGAGCCGATCAAACCTGGAAGCAAAACACGCGATGAGGATGATGGCGGTTCAATCGCGACGATGCGGATCGCGATCGCGCCAGTCGGACACGCCTGCACGCAGGCCGGGGCTTCGCCCGCGCCAAGCCGGCCATGACACATGTCGCACTTGCGGACAATGCCGCGCTTCGGGTTATACTTTGGCACGTCATACGGGCACTTCAGAATACAATACGAGCAGCCGATGCACTGGTCATCAAGGTGACGGACAATGCCGGTGTCCGCGTCCTTTTCATAAGCTAGGACCGGGCAGCCGTTTGCGCATGCGGGGTCGGCGCAATGATGACAGGCGCTGGTTATCGTCTGCTGATAGGGAGTGTAATCATCTCCGAGCAAAAGGCCGACATCACGCCAGCTTTCTTGTTCGTCGAGTCCGTTGAGCGAGTGACAGGCCACGACGCAGGCCTTGCAGCCGGTGCATTGGTCGAGGTTCACCTCAAAGGCATATTGCTCACCGCGCCCCGGTTTTTTGAAGGGAATGAGATTGCGATAGTAACGTGCTTGTGATGGCTCTGCATGATTGGAGTCATGCCAGTTGGAGAAGTGCTCAACCGCCGTCTCCATTTCCGCCTGCGTTTTCAGCAGAGTGTCAATGAGGGATTCACGATGTTCGAGCGCGGCCATCAAGAGTTCGAGCAGATGACCTGGAGCTGGCCGACGGTATGACGGTTGCAGAAGGCGTGAAAAGTTTCCTGATCCTGGCGATGTTGTAGATAGCCCTTCAGCATCGCCTCCAGGGTCGGCCCCAAAGATTCATAGGGCACGCCGCTGAAAATCTGCCGTCCTACTTTGCGATTCTCTCCAAAGCCGCCGCCCACCGTGATGTGATAGCCCTCGCCCGACTCGCTTTTGACCTTGGTGCCGAGCAGTCCGATGTCGCCCATGAAATGCTGGGCGCATGAATGGGCGCACCCGGTGAAATGGACGTTCACCGGCTGATCGAGCTTCACGCGCCGGTCGAGGTAGTCCATCATGGCAATGGCGTGACCCTTGGTGTCGGTGGCGGCAAATTTGCAGTAGCGGTTTCCAGTGCATGCGACGAAGCCGCTGCGCAGGGCGGATTCTTTGGTGTCGAAACCAAGTTTGGTCAGCGCCTTGCTCGCAGTCTGCACATAGGCGTCGGACACATTCGGCAGAATAAAATTTTGCCACACGGTCAGCCGAATCTCGCCATTGCCATAGCTGTCCGCGATGTCTGCGATGCGCTCCAGCTGTCGCGCGGTCAACTGGCCGACCGGCACGGTGGCACCGATGTAGTTCAAGCCCTGCTGTTTTTGCGGATAAACACCGACATGTGTGTGGCCTTGTTGCGAAAATTTGCGCTTCTCCTGCAAAGGCGAATCCGCTGCCAGACGGGTGAGTTTTTCGCCCAGCAAGGACTCCACATCGTCGCGAAAGCCGTCGAGTCCGCGCTTTTCAATGAGATACTTCAAGCGCGCTTTCTTGCGATTTGTGCGGTCGCCGTCGCGGATGAAGACACGAAGGATCGCGAGCATGAGACGGTTCAGTTCAGCAGGCTTGACGATGACACCCCAGTCGCTGGCGAAAGTTTGATGGCCGGTCACGCCGCCCAGCGCGATGCGAAAATAAATGCCGTGATCAATGCCCTGGTCGTTTGCTTTAATCTCGACCGCACTGGCACCGATGTCATTGGTGTCTTCCACGCTGCTGATCAAGCCGCCGCCGTCATAGGCAATGTTGAACTTGCGCGGCAGATCGTAGAACTCCTTGCTGCCGATGATAAGCGTGGCGAGTTCGTTCACCAGCGGGCGCACATCCAGCAATTCGCAGGGGTCATAACCCGCGCAGGGATTCATCGTGATGTTGCGTATGTTGTCCGCGCCCGCGCCTTTGGAGTGCAAGCCCACGCCCTGGATGCGGCGCAGCACCTCCGGGCAATTCTTGGGTTCGATGAGGCGGATTTGAAAATTATTCCGTGTGGTAATCTGGATGTAGCCCGTGGTCAGTTCACGGGCGATGGCCGCGAGTTCGCGAAGCTGAAAAGAGCGCACGACGCCTCCGGGGATGCGCAACCGGCACATGTAGCCGTCCTTGACCGGATTGAGCCAGAAGAGTCCGTTCCATTTGTATCGAAAAACGAAATCCGGCTCCGGCTTTGCATTCCACCGCGCGTCCAAGGTGAGCTGCTCAATGGCATCAAAGGGATGCAGGTCGTGCTTGATGCGCTCTTCCTTCGTCAAATCCTCAAGCGCAGGTCCGGACTTTTCCATGACGGGGGCAGGCGCGGCGGAGAGATCACCAAAGCCCACGCCGCGTGCTGCGACTCCCGCGAAGAATCCTTCGAGGTAACGCTTTTGATCGGGGGAAAAATCCCGGCTTGAGGGCGGACTGAGAAGTTCAATAGACATCGCGGGCATAGCGTTTGGATTTCTTCATCTCAGCGACATAGCTGGCGGCGTCCTCGGTTGATTTGCCGCCGTGCGTTGCGATCACCTGATGCAGCACGGCATCCACGTCCTTCGCCATGCGCGAGGCATCACCGCAAACAAAAAAGTGCGCCCCTTCTTCCAGCCATTGCCAGAGTTCGGCGGCGGCATCCAGCATCCGGTTTTGCACATAGATTTTTTTCTCCTGGTCGCGGGAAAAGGCGGTGTCGAGTCGTGTGAGATGCCCGTCCTTGACCCAGGCTTGAATTTCATCGCGATACAGAAAATCGTGATCGAGTTTTTGATCGCCGAAGAACAGCCAGTTCTTTCCCCTGGCTCCGGTGACATGGCGTTCCTCAAGAAAAGCACGGAACGGAGCGATGCCGGTGCCTGGACCGATCATGATGATCGGAGTGTCTCCGTTGGCGGGCACGCGAAAGTGTTTGGCCGTGTGAACGAAAACTCCAGTCATGTCTCCAATGGCGAGACGGTCGGCGAGAAATGTGGAGGCGACGCCCTGTTGTCTCACGCCATCTTTTTCATAGCGCACCGCCGCGATGCAGAGATGCACCTCATCGGGATGCGCCTTCAACGACGAAGCGATGGAATACAGACGCGGCTGAAGTTTTTTCAGCGAATCGATGAACTCGTCTGGTGCCGGTGCTTTATCCGGTCTGACGCCAAGCAGTGAACGGATTTCGTAATGTCCGGCCAGCGCTTCCTGCAGCGGAGCCTGTGTGCCATCCGGCAGTTTCACGGGCGCGTCGGCGTCAAGCTGATGAGCCGCGATGACGCTGCTGACCACCTCGGGATCATTCTGAACGCGGACGCCCAAAGCGTCGCCTGTTTCGTAGCTCAATCCGGAACCGGCCAGCGAGAAGGCGAAGTGCCTGGTGTCTTTGGATGAGCGCTCGCTGTTGAGCCTGATGTTTGCCAGCAGCCTGGCGGGGAAGGGATTTTTCTTGGAGAAAGAATTCGGCGCGTCCGAGTCAGGCAATGCTTGGGAGACGGTTTCTAGTTTCGCCATGCCGGCATCACCACCAAGCAAAGCCACGAGCGCCGCGTCACTCCACTCGCTGGCCGGTTCATCGAACTCAACATCACAGTCCACGCGCGGGTGCACGCGTTGCGCGCCAAGCTGCTCCAAGCGTTCGTCAATCTTTCGTCCTGCGAGACAGAAGGTGTCCGCGTAGTTTTTATCGCCCAAGGCCAGCACGGAATACTTCACGCCGGTCAGTTGTGGTGACGAACCATTTTGATTGAGATGATCCCAAAAATTCGCGGCGTTGTCCGGCATGTCGCCTTCACCCCAAGTGCTGGTGACCAGGAGCAAATTCTGGCTTTTGACCAGATCGGCGGTTTGCAACGATTCGAGACTGGAGACTTGCGCCGCGAACCCGCGGCCCGCAGCATCCTTGCCCAGTTTTTTAGCGAAGCATTCCGCGTTCCCGCTCTGGCTTCCGTAAGCAATGAGCAGTGGACGTTTCGATTCGGCGGAAGGTATTGACGCCGCCCCCATCGCCTGACTATTGCTGAGCACTCCGGCGAGAAAGCCGTTCAGCCAGGCGCGTTGCTCTTGCGAGAACGGCGCGCTGTCGGGAATGATGGGAACGGCAGGCATGAACAACGGGGTCAGAATTTGATCGACATCTGTGCGTAGGTGAAATTGGCGTCGCTTGCCGCACCGGTGGCTTTGGCGTATTTGCCGTCGAAGAAATGACTGTAACCCGCGCCGAGGCTGACGTTCTTGGTCAGCTTGTAGTTCACGTTAAGATCAAGTTCGGATCCGACATAGCTGTCCGCAGTGGCCTTGATGGGGCGCACCTGGGTGACGCCGTTGGCGCGATACCAGGCGTCGCTGGTGTTGGCCAGCCAGAAGAAGTGATAGTCGAGCTTGACCTTGAGTTTGTCGGTCGGCATCACACTGAAGCTGACGGCAGGGTTGTGAATGTTCTGCCATGAGAAGAAATCTGCGGTGCCGTAGAACGGATGGTTGGTGGGGAAGAGATTTTGAAATGTGCCCACTTTTCCGTCGGCGGCATTGCCGTCACCGGTGGCATAGTTGTATTCGACTCCGAGGCGTGGTTTCCACGCGCTTTTCAGCCAGTTGTATCCCGCGCCCCAATGTCCGGCGAAGGCCGCGAGGTCTTTGCCTTTGACCTTGCCAAATTCCACCGCCATCTCGGTTTCGTAGTCGAATCCGGCTAATTTTTTAGGATCGGCTTTCATGCGGGTGCCGAGGGTGACGAAGTCGGTGTCGCCGGTTTTGTAATCCTCATGCAGCTCGAAGGCATAAAGATCAGTCGTCTGCATGGGGATCAATCCGGTGCTGCTGAAGTAGAGGCCGCTGAAGATTTGATTCCTGCCTGTTTCATTGCCGTCGAACAAATCGCTCTGGTCGAAAACATTGCGTTTTTGCACGACCACAGAAGAGACAAAAGCATCGAGGCTCCAGGTTTCCTTGCCGTAGTGCAGTTTCACCGCGTCGAATGAGCGTCCGAGATTGTTCCAGTCGAAGGCACCGACCAGCCGCTCGTCGCCAAAGCTCAGGAGTTGCCGCCCGATGGTGAGGTTGAAATCCTTCTGGCCGAGCTTCACGTAAGCCTGGTAGAGATCGATCTGGTTGTCACCCTCCGCGCCCAGTGAACCGGGAACCTTGGGGCGCGCGCCGCCGAATTCAAAGGCGCTCTGACCCTGGACGTAAAACGTGAACCAGTCGCTCGGCGCAAATTTGACTCCGAGACGCGCGCGTTGCAGCAGGAACGAACTGTCATTGATGGTTTTCACCTTGTCATTGAAATCGAAATTGTTTTCGCGGAATTCGTAGCGCAGCCGCTCCTCGATATCGAAGACGAGGCGTCCGTCATAAAATGAGAGCGGATTGGATTCCGCGACGGGCTGGACGGGGGCCGGTGTTTTGCCCGACGGCGCGCCGGCTTTCGCAAAGGAGATGCCGAGGATGGCGGCGGTGGTGATGAGCAGTGTTGTTTTCATGTGTTGAGGTGTGGTCGTTTACTTTAGTGGTTGATGGTCATGAGTTTGATGAGAAGAAAAACGGTAATGCCCAGCAGGATGTAAAATCCGGCGCGGTAGAATTTTAGCGGATCGCGATCCAGCAAAGCTGCGCCCGGTTCGAAGAACGGTTCGACCTTCTCCGGATTGGCGAGGTTGAACGCGACCTCCGAGTAATTTTGAAAGCGACGTTCTGGATCACGGGCAATTGACCGGAGTATCACGGCGTCCAGCCACGGCGGGATGTTTGCATTCAGTTGCGATGGGCGTCTGGCCGGGTGAAAGACGGGCGTTTGAAAGCGCTCGATGTTCCCGTAAGGCAGCGAGCCGGTCAGGCTCTGGTAGAGTGTGACACCGATGGAAAATATTTCCGTCCGCTCGCTCAACGGCGCTTCGCGAAACCGCTCTGGCGCGAGATAACTGGCGGTGCCCGCGCGTGAGGTGATGGTGAAAATCCCCGCCGCGCTGCCCAGATCGACGAGCTTGAAGGAAAGCTTCTCGTAGTCGCCGATGCAGAGAATGTTTTCCGGCTTGATGTCGCCGTGCACAAGGTCATGGCGTAAAAGTATGCGCGCGGCCTCGGCCAGAAATTTGCCGAGTGCCACGGCGGAATCTACGGAGAGTTTTCTTGTCTCCAGCACTGAGGCCAGGCTCGGCGCGTCAACGAACTCCATCACATAATAGCGCGCCGTTTGTGCGGCGGGTTCATGCGCGCGCACAAAACAGGCGGAGTCGAGCCGCGTGGCATTCCAGGCTTCGCGCGTGAAAGCACTGAGGTGCTGTTCGCTGTCAATCGCCTCCTTGGGCGCGAACTTGAGCACCATGCGCTGTCCGTCTTTCTCAGAGAGCCAGACACGATCCGTTCCCTGAAAGCCGCGTATGAGTTCATGGCCGTCAATGACGTCGCCTTTTTTCAACGACTCTGGAATGGTCAGAGGACGTTCCTTCATGGCGCGTAGTCTTCCGGTCTGGGCAATGTCCAGCACGATTGCGCTCATGTCATCCATCGTTTCGGGTGTGGCGTTGGCGCGTGCGGTCTTGACCAGATTGCGCGCGGTGCTGCGTTGGGCCAGGGCTGTGCTAAGTGCAACGGTGTCGAGCTGATTGCTGACGCCGTCCGAGCACAGCATGGCTATGTCTCCATCCAGCAACTCGGTGTCAAAAATGTGTGGCTCGACATCCTCCGCCATGCCCAATGCCCGGGT
This sequence comes from Verrucomicrobiota bacterium, assembly GCA_043758025.1. Lineage (GTDB taxonomy): Bacteria > Verrucomicrobiota > Verrucomicrobiia > Verrucomicrobiales > Verrucomicrobiaceae > VFKE01. The sequence goes on along the minus strand of JAYVOH010000040.1, from coordinate 27,857 downwards.
GAGGACGTTGGGGCGGACGGCGTCGATATGGTCGCGGGACAAAATGCTGCAGGTTCCTGCGCGGGCCAGCAAGATTTTGGAATCGCCCACATTCATGCCGTAAAGCCTGCCGCCCTCGATGACCGCAGCAGCCACGGTGGAGACCATTTCCGGCCACTCATAACGCGAGAGCGACTCATGATAAAATGTGCGGTTCAGCAGCGTGGTGAATTCCGCGAGCGCGCGCTGCGGCGACCATGAGCGCGGACGGGCTTGATAGTTTTCAATCAAAGACTGCACCGCGCGGTGGGCGGCCTCGCGGGCCGGTGCTCCGGCTCCCGCTCCATCAGCCAGCACGGCGATGACCGTTTCATCCCATGCGCGCACGGCGAAGGCGTCCGAGGAAGGTTTTCCCTCCTCGCAAGCCATGCCGTAGGTGGTGGAATGAATTTTCATGGAGCGTTGATGCGGGCGTTAAAGCAAAATCAAATGCGGGCTTCTGTGAGTGCGCCCCAAGTGGTGCGCCAGCGGGTCTTCACGAGGGACAGCCCGCCGATCGCCAGCAAGCACAGGCCTGCAAAGACCAGGAAACCAACGCTGCATGAACCGGTCGCGGCCTTGGCGTAGCCCAATGAAGTAGCGAGATAAAAACCGCCCACTCCACCACCGCAACCGACCAGACCGGTCATCACGCCGAGGTCCTTGCCGAAGCGCTGCGGCAGGAGCTGGAAGACTGCACCGTTGGCCATGCCCAGCGAACCGCTGATCAGAATAAACAAAGCGAGATTGCCATGGAGGTTATGCGTCATGGCCGCGCCCAATAAACCGACGGCGGCGAGGGTATAAAACATGGTGAGCGAGCGAATGCCGCCGATGCGGTCGGCCAGTCCGCCACCGAGAGGACGCAGGATCGCGCCCGCAAAGGTGCACATCGCCGCATAATCACCGGCTTGAACCGGGGTAAGACCGAACTCGCTCTTATAATAGAGCACATAGTAGCTGGCGAGACCGACGAAGCCGCCAAAGCTGACCGTGTAGTAAAAGCAGAACCAATGGGAGTCTTTTTCTTTGAGCAGATTCAAGTAGTCGCTCAATTTTTTCTTTTTGATTTCAACCGGCGCGTCCTTGGCCATCAAGATGTAGGCCACAAAGACCAGGAGCGCGGGAATCAGGGCGAAACCGAAGACGTTCTGCCAGCCATACGCTTTCGCGATTCGTGGCGCGAGCAGGCTGTCGATCACGACCCCCACGTTTCCGGCTCCGGCCAGGCCCATGACAACACCTTGAAGGCGGGGCGGATACCAGCGTCCGGCCTGGGGCAGGGCAACCGCAAAACTCGCGCCCGCGAATCCGAGCACGGCACCGAAGAAGAGCACGCATCCAAAATTTGGAATGCCGAATTTCCACGCGCCAAGCAGGCCTATCATTACGATGATCTGCGCGATGATGCCTGTGGTCTTGCCGCCAATGCGGTCAACGAGCAGGCCGAGCACAATGCGAAGGATGGCGCCGCCAAGAATGGGCGTGGCCACCATCAAACCTTTCTGACCGGCATCGAGATGCAAGGCCTCGCCGATTTGCGCGCCAAGCGGACCTAGGACGGTCCAGACCATGAAGCTGAAATCGAAATAGAGGAATGCGGAGAGCAGGGTGGGCCAGTGACCGGATGATTTGAGTTCTGATAGTTTCATGGTTAGGCGATGGCGGGTTGGAGTTGGTGGGGTTTGAGTTTCGGCGTTTTGCTGCCGGAGGATTGGTTGATGGCCTGATGATAAATGTCGCCGCGCCAGCATTTGTTCATGGCTCGGCGCGCTTCGTTCTGCCGTGATCCGGGGATGAGGCCATGCGCGATGAACTCATTGACGAGCCACCCGGCCTTCGCCTGTGTTGGTTCGTTCACGCCGTTTCGATGGAAGACATGAAAGTCTGTCGCATCACGATTTCCGCCCGTGCCGTCGTGAAACGGGCCGATGAGCGAAAGTTTTAAGATGTCGCGCTCCAGCCTCATTTGTCCGCTGCCGAGCAGGAGATCGACAACTCGCGGACGATTCTCCTTTTTGTCGCACCAGGCACACGCATCGGCCAAGGCGCGGACGACGCCGGTCAGCGCCGCAGGATTCTCATGGGCGAATTCCTCCGTGCTGAGCAGAATTTTTTCCGGATGTCCCGGCGCAAGGTCGGTGCTGAGCGCTGGGCACCAACCGCTACCGGTGGCGATGGCAGCGGAGTTCCACGGCTCGCCAACGCAATAGCCGTCAATCAATCCGGCGCGTAGAGAGGAAGCCATTTGCGTGGGAGGCAGCACCACCAGCCGCACATCGCGGTCAGGATCGGTGCCGCCGCTTTGCAGCCAGCGTCGCATGAGAAAATAATGCGATGAACTGCGGGCGACGATGCCGAAGGTGTAGAGACGCTCCGGTGTGCTGCGAATGAGTTTGTTCAGGGTGGCGGAATCCCGCGCTCCCCGGCGCCAGAGATCCATGGCCAGGGTGATGGCGTTGCCGTTCAGATTGAAGACAAAGGGCGCGATGGTATGGCAGGGAATCCCGTCGAGGCCCATGCGCAGGGACAGGGCGAGGCCCGCGATGGCATGGGCGGCGTCGAGCTGGCGATAGAGAATTTTCTCACGAATGGTGGCCCAGCCGACCTCGCGACTGAGTTCAACCACGACGCCGTGTTTCTGGAATAAGTTCAGCGCGTCCGCCGCGAGCAGGGGCGCGCAATCGGTGAGAGTGACGAAACCAATGCGCACCACCGGCACCGGGCGGTTGAACTGAGAATGGCGATTGGATTTCACTACCGGTCGCAGATGCAGCAGGCGTGCCATTTGCCGCGCATGATGCAGAAACAATTCGACATATTATTCTTGTGATGCATGAATTCCATTCATGTATGAGCCAGTTACTTGATTCCCGTCAGCTCCGTGCGTTCACCGTCCTCGCCAGTGAAGGTAGTTTTACGCAGGCGGGCAAAGCGTTGCATCTCACGCAGAGCGCCATCAGTCACGCGATCCGTGCACTGGAGGCTGATCTCGGCTGCCAGTTGTTTCTCCGGCAGGGGAAGCGCGTGTTTCTCACGCATCATGGCCGGGAATTGTTGCGTCATGCGGAGTCCATTCAGGCCCAGATGACGCAGGCGAGGGTGAGCCTGGGCGCGCTGGACCGGAACCCGCGCGGGCATTTGCGCATCGGTTGCACGCCGGCGGCTTCCCAGTTCATTCTGCCGACGGTGTTGCGCGAGTTCAGGGATTCCTTCCCGCTTTACAACATCACGGTCGTGCCCGGCGAGACGCCAGACACGCAGGAGCGTCTCGAAAACGGCTTGCTCGATCTGGCGATCAATCTCAAGCCGCGTGATGTGTCACGGTTGACCTGCCACTCATTGTTTGAGGATGAGCTGGTGTTTCTCATCAGTCCGCTGCATGAGTGGCGCAAGCGTCCTCCGAAGCCGGTCGATCTCGCGGCGGAGACTTACATCGTCTCGAGCCGCAACAGCTATACTTTCGCGCTGGTGAACGACTACTTCCAGAAGCTGGGCGTGCGCCCGAAATCCTTCATGGAACTGGGAAGCACAGAGGCGATCAAAGAACTGGTCAAGCTGGGCCTGGGAATTGCGCTTGTGGCTCCGTGGACGGTGCGCGCGGAAATCAAATCCAAGGAGCTGGTGGCGCTGCCGCTCATTCGAGGGCGGGTGCGGCGGCAGTGGGTCGTGATGCATTTGAAGTGCAAACCAGCCTCGCTGGCGGAGCAAACGTTGATTGCGTTGTGTCGTGATGTCGGCGCGGAATTTGCCGTGGCAAAGTCCAAGTGACTTCTGCTCGTCCGGGCCCGATTTGCAGTGCCCTGCGGATGGTGCGGCTGGCACCATGCCCGGTGCTTGTTGTGAAATAATCCCGGGCGGCGTCACAAGTTCTATGAACCGCCCGATGAACTTGAGCCGTCTGATAAAATTCGTCTCGCGATGGATCGCGATGCAGGGCTTACCTTGGAGAGAAAATGGAGGTGGATTCCCGGTCGCCCACCTTAAGGTAGCGATAATAGACTTCCAGCATGAGGGTGCAGAGAGCGGTGGGGTAAATGTTGTCGCCTCCAGCAGAGCCCCCTTTAGGTGCATCCAGTTGGGGTGACCAGCTCCCGTCTTTGTTTTGGTTCGCCAAGATGACCGGGAGCGCCGTTTCATTCCAATACTTCCATTCAGGCCCGCCGTTCTGGAAGAAGGCTTGGGCGTAATAATACCAGGCATAGAGGTTGGCGCTGCTCCAGGTGGGCGGTTCCTTTTCAAAAAGGTCATGGGCGAATTTAATGCCCTTCTTGATTTCTGCGGTTTTGCCATGGCCGAGAGTTTGCAGTCCGAGGATGCCGACACCGGTGAGATTCCACTGATTGTAGTATCCTTCCCGATTGGTGGCTCCGTAGCCACCATCGGCGGTTTGTTTGCTCTGAAGATATTTGACAGTCTTGTCAATGGAGGTGTGCAGTTTATCGAACTTCAAACCGGAGAGCTTGGCGGATTTTAGTGCCTGATATTGCCAGCCGGTCACGGAAAGGTCTTCGCGCCCGGTGGGAGCATAGTGTCCTTTTTGGACATCGTAAACCCAACTGCCGTCGTCGTGCTGGTATTTCATGATGGTTTTGACGCCCTGCTCATAAGCTTCTCTCATGCCGGGGAGGGGTCTGCCTCCAAGTCGGGCCAGAGTATACATTTCACCCAGAGCATAGGTGGCGATTCCATGTTCGTAGGGGACGTAATTGGAAGCCATTTGCTCGGACATGATGCCTTCGGGATTTTTCTTGGACAGCTCGACGAGATAGAGGATGCCCTTCATTACGTTGTCGCCATAAAATGGAGAGTCGGGTGTTTCACAGCGCCCTAAGTAGCAAAGGAGGGCCAAGCCGGTCATCGCGCCCTTGTTGGATTTGCCCCAGGAGCCATCCGGGTTTTGTTTGGACTTTAAATATTCCAGCGAGGTGCTGACGGCTTTTTCACATTCGGGGCTGCCGCCGCTTTCCTTGAGTTTCTGGAGTCGTTCCACGGAGCTGCAGCGCTGTTTCATGGAGGGGGGCAGGGCGGTGAATCCCGATTGACCGCCGCGACCGACGCCGTTGCCAAAGCCGCCGCCGGCACCGGCTCCACCCATTCCGCCGCTGCCTGCGGAGCCACCGGATGGCAGGGCCATGTCGGAGACATCAAGGGTTTCGATGGGAATTTCCGGGAGCGAGATGGCTGCGTTGGCACTTTGACTGACGACCTTGCGCATGGGGGTCGTCTTGTTCATGTTGGTGCGCTTTTTCTGCTGCACCTGATGGGCCAGGTTTTGCGAGGCTTCCTGTCCCTGTTTGCTGCCGCCGCCGGGGAGGAAATCGACCTTGGGCTCGATGGTGGTGGTATAGACGATCAAGATGAAGATGGCGATCAGGCCACCGTGAATGAGCAGGCTGAGAGTCAGGGAACCGCCGCCGATCTTGTCCCAATATCTGGCAAAAGCGCCGCGTTTGGGCGGCGCACCGAGGTCAACGTAGGGTGCGGCTTCTTGATCTTCTTCGACGGCCTGGGCGTATTCCGGTTCCAGGACGCCGACTTCAATGTGGGGCTGCGGAACTAGTGCAGGTATGCTGCCGGAGGCGGAGCGCGCCGAGGGCGGCATGATCTGTCCTGTGAGTCCCGTGGGGGTAAGTGATTGGACGCTGACCGGGGACTGAGGCATGATGGGGGCCGGGATTTGTGGCTGGTTTTCAGTGCTCATAGCTCTTCGGTTCCTACGGTGAAGGTGATATTGGCGATTTGGGCGCGGGCCAGAGCATTGAGCACATCAATGATGCGCTCATACTTGGTCTGCTCTTCGGTTTGAAGGGTGATAAGAACTTTGCTGCCCCGGGCATCAGCGTCTTTTTTCAGTTTGACGAGGTCGTTGGTGAGCCGGGGTAATTTTTTATCGGCTGGAGTGTCGAATTCTTCTTCGTTCATTGCGACCGATCCGTCTTCACCGATGGCGATGGTGATTTCATCCGGCAGTTCCACCTCGGCCGCCTGCGGGGGAGTGCTGCCGGGCAGGGCAATTTTCAACTCGTGCTCCACCTTGACGGCACCGGCCATGACCATGAAGAAAAGCATGATGACGAAGACGACGTCAATCATCGGCGCGATCTGGAAGCCGAGGTTGATGTTTTCAGTGTCTTCGTGCCGTTTCATTTTGGAATTTTACTTGTTTAACGCGGAGAAAGCAATGTTTTCCAACCCGGCCTGGCCGAGCAAGCCCATGGCTTTTTGCACTTCGATGGCAGGCAGGTTTTTGTCACCGCGGATGATGACGCGATAATTTGCATTGCCGCCCTTGTAGCGTTCGATGACCGCAACCATTTCTTCAATGTTCAGGTAGTCCTTGCCCTCAAAGTTGAAACGCGCCTTGTTTTCACTGGGCATCCACTTGAGATTCAATGCCCCCTCGGTGCCGATCTGCTTTTCCTTTTTCTTGGCATCAGTCGCTACTGGAAGCTGGATGTCCTTGTCGATGCGCAGCACCTCGGAGGAGGTGATGCTCATGAAAAAAATGAGCAACACCAGCAGAACATCAATCATCGGAGCTATTTGAAACTCCGGTTCGCCGTTTTCTGATCCGCCGCCTCCTCCGCCCATAGCTGGTGTTTGTGGTTAAGGTTGGATTTTCAAAAGCAAGTAAAGCATCAGGCCGCCACGGCAGCTTCCGCGGGTTGCGCGCCCTCGACCCAGTTGGGGGTGGCGGCGAAGAACTCTTCCTCGCCCACATGACAGTCTTTGAGATGTTCGTAGGGCATCTTGCGGAAGAGGCTTACGACGACATCCTGGAAGGTGTGGATGGAACCCTGCAAACGGTTGCGCAGGAAGTAGAAGAACATGAAGGCCGGGATGGCGATAAAGAGGCCGGAGGCGGTCGCGACAAGAACCTCGCCGATCGCGGCGGCGAGTTTGTCCGGACTGCCGATGCCATCCGCACCCAGGGTTTTGAAAGCTTTGATCATCCCGGTAACGGTTCCGACAAGACCGATCATCGGGGTGCAGACGCCGAGGACGGAAAGATAATTGATACGGGTTTGGACTTGGGCGCTGACCTTGCCGACTTCACCCAGCAGGGCTTCCTCAGTGGCAGTCTGACCGTCCCCGGCATAACTCAAACCTACACGGACAGTGTCCGAGAAAGGCGAGGGGTTGTTTTTGCAAAACTGGTAGGCACCGACGTAATCGCCCATGCGGAAGAGGTCGCGAGTGCCGATGATATGAGGCTCCGGCGCGAGGCGTTTCGGCGAGGATCTCATAATGCAATCTGTAATGAGCCAGATCATGGCGATGGAACAGATGGCGATGGGAATCATGACCCAGCCGCCCTTGACGATTTCATCCCAAAGGGATTCATGCTTGACGATTTTTGCAGGGGTGGAGCCGGCTGCAGCAGCATCTGGCGCTGCGGCTTCCGCCATGACAAAGGGTGCGGTAAATTGCAGCGCGGCTGTCACCAGGAAGGTGCAGATGAGGATTCGGCCAAGACGGGATTTCATTTCAGTGAGGAGGTTGGACATGGCGTCAGGATTTGGATTCTTTTTTCTTGGGTGCATCATTGCTGTTTTGCTTCGGTTTGTCAGGCATATTTTGCATTCCTTTGAATGATTGTGATTCTTTTTTGGCCGCTTCCCCCACTTCGGAGCCGGGATAGGCCAGGGAAATGCGCTCCAGCATGACTGAGGCGTCGAGGTAGCGCTCCATCTTGGCGAGGCAACGTCCAGCCATGAGTTCGGCCTGCGGAACCATGGTCGCCTGGTTGCCATAAAATACCGGCACATGAAGGAAGGCGTGCAGGGCCTCCTCCCAGCGCTCCTTTTTGAAATGAATTTCCGCTACGGTCAGCCAGAGGCGCGCAGCCACATTGGAATCATCTGTGGAGGAAAGCAGCGACTCGGCCTGGGAGCGGATGGATTCGACGTCGGATGAGGTGCGGCGATCGAGGTTGAGCTTGATGATGCGGAGCTTGAGCTTGGTGTCCTCATCAAATTTGATGGCATTGGCCTCCGGCAGCGCACGGATTAGAGCGTCGAAATCGCCCGACTGATCGAGCGCCTCCACATGGGCGAATACGATATCATTGTAGGGCGCGCCCTTGATTTCTTTGAATGGCTTGAAGAACTCCTTGGCCTTGAGCAGTGCCGCGATGCCCTCTTTCATTTTCCCTTGAGCCATAAGCTTGCGCGCATCTTCAAGTTGCTTGGGGTTGGACCATTCCAGTTGTTGAATGTCCGACAACGCGATGCTCGCCTGTCCCTTCATGCCGTTGCTCAGGGTGATATTTCGCGAGATCCGTCCGTCGCCTACCATGACGTCGTTGCCGCTGATGCGGGTTCCGTCTTTCAGGACGACGACTTGGGCATGCACTGACGCAGTGGCGGCAAAGAGGAGGCAAAGAAGGGGAATGGCGGGTGTGCGGAACATGGGAAATCAATTGCCCTCCTTGTTGATAAGCTGCTGCGCCTCCTGGAACTCGGGCTGCTCCTGAAGGTCGGTGCGGGCCAGCATCTGGCGCAGGACGAGAATGGCGTCATCTTTTTTGTTGATCTGCAACTGGGCCTTGGCGCAGTTGAGGTAAGCTTTGGCGAGCCAGTTTTTGTATTTCTGGTGGGCGAGAATGACGCGCTGGTAGAAGGTTATCGCCTTGCCGAATTCAATCCGGATGTCCCAGATGAGCCCGAGGCTGTAGAGCGCCTCGGCAGTGGGTTCACCCTTCCACTCGCGTGTGGCCGCGATGGTGGTGAATATTTTTTCTGCCTCCTCCAGTTTCTTGGCGTCTTTCCGCCCCAGTTCCAGAAGCGACCGGGCCTTGCCACGAGTGGCGTCCAACATGCTGGAACTGCCAGCGTATTTATCCAAAGCCTCCGTAAAGAGCTTCAGCGCCTCGGTGTAGTTTTTCTTCTGGAACTCGATTTCGCCAAGTCCCACCGGTGCCTTGTCGCCGACTTCACTGTTGGGGAAAGCGGTGCGCAGGCGGGAGTAATACTCGACGGCCTTTTCAGTTTGTCCTTTTTTGCGCAGCATGTCGGCCAGCATGGCCAGCATGGAGGCGCTCAATTCTTCAGGCTTGGCATTGTCCGGGATGAGGGAGAGCAGGTTTTCATACTTCGGAAGATCGCGCATGAAGCGCGCGATCAAGGCGCGACCATAGAGCATTCGGGCCTGGGCCGTGGCGTTGATGCTTCCTTCAGCATCGCTGGGGTTGAGAAGTTTTTTGAACTGCGCTTCCACCTGCTCGAAGGTGATTTGCGGGGCTGCGGGGGCAGCGGCCGGGGCCGGGGCAGGCGTCGGGGTCGGCGCTGGTGTCGGCTCGGTGGTCTTGTTTTCAGGAGTTGCAGAGCTTGCGGGTTGCTCCACGGGCGACACGGGTTTTGGGGATTTTTTTGCGCCTTTCTTGGGGACGAGCATGCTGACAAGTTGCTGCATGAGAACTTCCACTTGTTCATTGTTCGGATTGCCCATGTTGGGAATGATGGCTTCCGCGAGGAGTTTCTGGGCGTCTTCCGGTTTTCCTTCCCTGACCTTGGCACGACTGATCCAATAGATGGCCTTGAGAGCGTTCGGTGAGTCTTTATTCGCCGAATAATAAGTCTGCCACATGGTGGCCAGTTCAGACCATTTTCCTTCTGCTTGCAGGAGATTGGTGGCGGCATCGATGGCGTAGTCGATCACATCCGGTGTTTTGCCCTTGGCCACGGCGTTCATGTAGGCCTTCATGGACTTCTGGGTATAGTTATCCTTGTCCGTATTGGTCATGCGGCTGTAAATGTCACCCAGCAGCGACCAGACCTGACCGATGTTCGGGTCGTTGGGAAACTCCTCGGCGAGTTTCTCCAAATCATCGCGAACCTTGGCCAGATCGCCGCCGCCCTGACCGGTGGTCGCCATCTGATATTCGATGAAGGCAAGACGATAGCGCGCATCCACGATAAACTGGCCCTTGGAATTGCCGGCGATGTATTCGCGGAATGCCTTGCGCGCTTTCACGGAATCGTTCTGGAAGAAATAGGTCAGGGCGATGCGATATTCCGCATCATCTTTGAAGGTGGAATCCTTTTTGGCCTGCAACAGCGCTTGGAATGCTGTGCGCGCATCGTCGAAGCGGGTGGCTTCAAACAAGACAATGCCGAGCATGAAGTTGAGGCGTTCCTTGTCCGCGCCCTTGGCTCCGAGCGCGCGCTGATAGGCTTTGATGGCCTTTTCGATGTTTCCGCTCTGGTAAGCGAGGGTGCCAAACAGGTCCGTGACTTGGACGATATTTGCGCCCTCGGGAAATTCACTCATGTATTTCTCGCACAATTCGTAGGCGGTTGCGGTGCGGCCCAGCGCCTGGTTGGCGAGGATCATCACAAAAAGCGTGAGATCGCGGCTGGGGTAGCTTTTGAAATTGTCGTAAATCTCCTGCAAGGCGACAATGCTCTCGTAGAAACGCTTCATTTCATAGAAGCACTGGCCGAGACGGAAATAGAGATCGGCATCCCACCGCTTGTTGTTCTCGACTTCAGTAAGGATTTTCTTGTTGGCCTCCAGCATCTGTTCGAGATCGCTTTTCCCCAGGGGTCTGCCGAGGAAGAGCACCTGCCGGTTGTCACCGGCGAGCTTGACCCACTCCTCGATGGCAGCGACCTGCTTTTTCTGAATCCGCAGGATTTCGCTCTGACGGCGCACACTCTGGTAAGCGGTCAAGGCCTCGGCGTATCTCTCCTTGAGCCGCATCTCGTCACCGATCTTCAGACCGAGGAGATTCATCTGCACCACGGTTTCTTCGCTGCCGCCGACGGCTTTGAGCCGTTCCAGGGCCGCGCTGGCTTTGTCGGTGTCGCCCTTGGAAGTGTAGATATCCGCCAGCATGAGAAGGCCGCGAATCATTTCGGGGGAAAGTTCGCCATCCACGGTGACGCTTTCGAGGATTTTGAGGGCCTCGTCGGGCTGGTTCTTCTTCTTGTGATAAGTTGCGAGATCAATGCCGACCTCGGCTTTGCGCTTGCGGAAGCTGGCGGCGCATTTGTTGAGGATTTCAAGACCCTTGGCTTCATCGCCTTTGGCCAGGAGCGCGCGCCCTAGATTGATCAGCGCGTCGGTCACAGATTCGCTGTTGGGATATTTATCGACAAACTTCTGGAGGAACTCCACCGCCTTGTCGTTCTTCTGCATTTGGAAGTAGCAGGCACCCTCCAGAAACATCACCTGCTCGAAATCCTTGTCGCTGGTTTTCTTGTGGAGTTCGGCGATCTTCTTCAGGGCCGCCTCATAATTTCCCGCATTGAAACTCGATGCCGCTTCTTTGTAAAGGCCCTCCACCGCCTCCTCCAAGTTCAGAGGTCCGAGATCTTTTTTTTCCTCGGGCTTTGCAGGCTCTTTTTTCGGTGCCTGCGCATACCCGGCGCCCGGCGACAGCGTGAGGGCGGTCAGCAAGATGAGCAGGGTTAGCGAGATGCCAGTGGGGGACTTCATGTCAAAAATGGTTTGCGGAAAATCGGTTCGTGGAAAGCGGATAATGTTGGCAGGCATCTTTTTTAGCGAATGACGCGGCAGAAAGCCATAGAAAAATGCAATACTGTTCAATATACCAGCCCGTGGGTATTTCAAGAGTCCTGCTTGAGACGAAGGCAAGCTAACAGGCTGGTGCGCTGCCGCGAAGCGAACCCTGTCACACACTCAGCCAGGATGGCTTAGTTACTTTCAGGAGCGCAGCTCCCGCGAGGAACTGGAACTCCTGCGGGAAAGCTCGGGCGTGGCCTACGATCCGCAATATCTTGATCGGTTTTTCCTTTACCGACGTCGAGTTCGACTTTGACCCGTTACTTGCCCTTCTTCTTGCCAACGTCCGGGGCCAAGGCATCACCGGCTTTGGCGCGTTCGGCGTCGAGGATGGTGCGCATTTCGGCGACTTTCTCAGGATGCACTGACGCGACGTTGTTCTTCTCGCCTAGGTCGGTCGAGAGATCATAGAGCTGCGGCTGGGGAGAGTTGCCGTGTTCGGCACCGGTGTCCTGATTTCTCGCGGGGCCGGGGTGGGCTTCGATGAACTTCCAGTTGCCCGCGCGAAGGGCGAGCCCGTGGGAGTGCTCCACAAGTTGGGTGCGGCCAGTCTCGGATTCGCCCAGCAAAGCGGGCAGCATGTTCTGGCTGTCGGGAGAAATTTTGTTATCGAACTGCTGTCCGGTGAGCGCGGCGAAGCTGGCAGCGAAATCCACCTGGCACACGAGCGCGTCTGAGACGCCCGGTTTCACATGGCTGGGCCAGCTTACGATGAACGGGATGCGCGTCCCGCCTTCGTAGATGCTGTATTTGCCGCCGCGCAAGGGGCCGGCCGGCTTGTGGTCGCCCAGTTTTTCCTTTGATCCGTCTTTATAACCGTCATCAACGACCGGGCCATTGTCGCTGCTGAGGATGACGAGGGTGTTGTTCGTGAGGCCGTTCTTCTCCAGCACGTCCAGAATCGCGCTGACACACCAGTCGAACTCCATGGTCACGTCTCCGCGCGCGCCCAGTTCGCTTTTGCCCGCGAAGCGCGCATGGGGCATCCGGGGCACATGGATATCGTGCGTGGCCAAGTAAAGAAAGAAAGGTTCGTTTTTGTGCTGCTCAATGAATTTGGTGCCCTGTTTCACATAAGTGTCCGCCATGTCCTCGTCCACCCAGCGCGCGGATTTGCCGCCACTCATGCAGTCGATGCGGCTGACGCCATTGATGATCGTCTGGCTGTGCCCGTGGCTGGGATGCATCCGGAGTAGCTCTGGGTGATCTTTGCCAGTTGGTTCGTCACCGATGAACTCACTGAAGCTGACCTTGAGCGGGTCTTTGGGATCGAGGCCGAGGATGCGATGATTCTCCAGATAGACGCAGGGCACGCGGTCGCCGGTGGCGGGCATGAGAAAGCAATAGTCGAAGCCAAGCTCCAGCGGGCCGGGTTTGATTTCGGAGTTCCAGTCCTGTGGTTTCGTGCCGAGGCCGAGATGCCATTTGCCCACGACGCCGGTCGCGTAGCCAGCGGACTTCAGCACTGAGGCGATGGTGGTGCGTCCCGGCTCGATGATCAAAGAGGCATCGCCCGGAAGGACGCCGGTGCCCTTTTTCCTCCAGGGATATTCACCTGTGAGCATTGCGTATCGGGACGGTGTGCAGGTGGAGGAGCTACAATGCGCGTCCGTGAAACGCAGCCCCTGCTGCGCGAGGCGGTCGATATTGGGCGTCTGAACACGAGTCGCGCCGTAGCAACTGACGTCGCCATAACCCAGGTCGTCGGCGTAAAGGATGACGATGTTGGGTTTGCCCGATGCCGCGAAGGTCGCTGTGGTGATGGTGAGCGATGCGAGGAGTAGTGCGCGATTCATCATGATTGGAGGAAGTGGCTATTTAGATGCCCCACGAAAAGGGGCGGAGATGGAAATCGCCAGACGGAAATGCATTATTTCGAAAATGGACTCGCCCGTGGTTGCACGTCCGGCACGGCGGTTCAAAGTGCGCTCCATGTCCTCCGTCAGCATCGGCACTCCGTTTACACCATCCTCCACCAAGGTTCTCTTGCTCGGCTCCGGCGAGCTGGGCAAAGAAGTCGTCATTGAGCTTCAGCGCTTCGGCTGCGAGGTCATCGCGGTGGACTCCTATCCGAACGCACCCGCCATGCAGGTGGCGGATCGCGCGCATGTTATTTCCATGCTGGATGCGGATGCTTTGAGAAAAGTTCTTCGTGCCGAGTCGCCCAATTTCATCGTGCCAGAGGTCGAGGCCATCGCCACGGATGTGCTGGTGGAACTGGAAGCGGAAGGGTTCACGGTCATCCCGACAGCGCGCGCGGCAAAACTTACAATGAATCGCGAGGGCATCCGTCGGCTCGCTGCCGAGGAGCTTGGCTTGCGCTGCTCGCCCTACCAGTTCGCAGCAACCGAAGAAGAGTTTTGCGCGGCTGTGAAAGCCATGGGCTTCCCTTGCGTGGTGAAGCCGGTGATGAGCAGTTCCGGCAAAGGTCAGAGCGTGGTGCGCAGCGAAGGCGATCTCGCGAAATCATGGCAATACGCTCAAGAAGGCGGACGCGCCGGCAAAGGGAAAGTCATCGTCGAAGGCTTCGTTGATTTCGATTATGAAATTACACTGCTCACCGTCCGTCATGCGGGAGGCACATCATTTTGCGAGCCAATCGGACATTTGCAGATCGACGGCGATTACCGTGAGAGCTGGCAACCGCAGCCCATGACTCCCGCTGCACTCGCCGAGAGCAAGCACATCGCTGGTGCAGTCACGGAGGCGCTGGGAGGTCGCGGCATTTTTGGTGTCGAGTTGTTCGTGAAAGGCGACATGGTCTGGTTCAGTGAAGTCTCGCCGCGCCCGCACGATACGGGTCTGGTCACGTTGCTTTCGCAAGACCTCAGTCAATTCGCGCTTCACGTCCGGGCCATTCTAGGCTTGCCCGTTCCGAACATTAAACACCACGGCCCCAGTGCCTCCGCCGCCATCCTGGTGGAAGGGCACTCGAGGAACGTCAGCTTCGGCAACCTCGACGTCGCGCTCTCGCAAACCGACACCGCCCTTCGACTTTTCGGCAAGCCGGAAGTCAAAGGCAAGCGCCGCATGGGCGTCGCCGTCGCGCGTGGATTAAGCATCGACGAAGCCCGCGAGAAGGCCCGTAACTCTGCGGCAAGCGTGAAAGTGAATCTGGGCTGAAAGCACTTTGACTTTTGAGCTGAATTTGCCACGGTCGCAGAAGGCGAATGCGCGGGTGTAGTTCAATGGTAGAACACGAGCTTCCCAAGCTTGATACGTGAGTTCGATTCTCATCACCCGCTCTGCTTCATTATCAATGAGTTACAACTAGAAAACGCAAAACTAAGACAAATACTAAGTCAAGGCCGCCAAGAACGCGGATGACTAAAAAAGGTTGATGGTTTGAGTAAACTTCTGGCTGTCCAAGTAAAAAAATGGGGGGCCGGAGTGCGGGGTGGGGACGCTAGAGCGAGCAAGGCGAAAGGGAAGAAGGGGGATCATATTCTCTTTTCCTCTATCCGTGCCGGTGCTCGTTACTTCTTTCTTTCTTTCCACCCTGCCCCCGCGCTGGAAGCCGTTAAAAACGGCGAGGGCGTGAGGTTGTTGTAGGAACGCCAGAACTGCGGCGTTGCGGGGAAGCGGTAAGACGTCACTGCGGCGGGCGGGTGAAATGCGTGTCTTGCAACTCGATCAATTCGCCTCGCGCGGCTTCCTTCATGCCCATGCGGAAGGAATCGGGGATCATAGATTCCTCAAGTTCGTGGACGTGAACAAACACCGCTTCCTTTTCTTCAAGAGGGAGGCGGTCGATTTCGGCAATGACTTGGGTGGCCGTCATAGTGGAAAAATAACCGAGTAATGACGCCAAGCAACGCCGATGTGTGCGGATGTCCGCCAATGGCCAAAAGAGAAAAAATGAGGATGCAGAGTGCGGGCTGTATTCAAGAAAACGGGCAGAGAAAAGCGAACGGCCGGAGACGAAATAAGATATAACGAAGTCGCCAGACTCGTAATGAAAGAGCTCAACATTCAGCGCAAAGCCGTCCTAAATAGCAGCTTAGTCACGGGGGAAGACGACCTTTTACATCATGAACAATCTATATAAAATCGCTTTAGCTGTCTTCGCCTCAACGGCGCTCTCATTCGCAGGACATCGCCGCCGCCATCCGTTCCAGCAATCCAACCACTGAGGAGGGCAAGGCGGCGTTTGCGAAATATTACGATGATTTAAAAGCCTGGCAGGCCGAGAGTGAAAAGCTGATCAATCGCGGCGGAGTCGCGCTGCCCCGTCCGAAACTTCCGGGGATTTGCGACGAGTGGAAGGGCGCGTCCCGCATGTATAACAAAAAAATCGCGCCGCGCATTCCCTGCGCGATTCGTGGAGCCATCTGGTGTCAGGGCGAGCACAACTCCTCCGACGGCCGGATCTACGTCGAGCTTGTGGCGCAGCAACTTCCAGCCGGGTGCCGAAATGGTCGCCTTGATCGGTCATCAGAACAGCGACCCGGTGCCTGCCTGCGCGCTCGATGTGGAACGCGACAAACAGATCGCGTGGCCGGCGCCACCCACCTCGACATGCAGGACTGATGCTGCCGATCAATCCGCAAACCGTCTTTTTGTTCTACTGCGGCAACCTGACGCGCGCCGCCGATCTCTTTGCCGGCTATCCGCTCAATAACGACGACCGGACAATCATCGAATTCGGCACACCACGCCCGCTCCACCGGACCAACGAACAAGGCAAGCCCCAATTCGTGGCATCCAAGTTTGCCGACTTGGTTGATAAAATTCAAAGCCGAACCCCGCCTGCATCCGACCCGCTGCTGGCCTCGCGAAGCCCATCAAGTCGCGAACTGCCGCTTGCGGGTTCCGCATTCCACCGGGGATGGATCGCGCGCGCCACGGACGATGAGAAGCAGTGGAGAGAAAACTGGCAGCGGTTCGTCAATCACTGGAACAAGACTGATGCTGGCAATGAAAGGCAATAGCGGGAGCCATCACTTAAGTGCTCTGATGGCCAGCGCCGCCTGCTCTTGGAGTGTTTGATTGAGAAAGTCCCAGTAGGCCGGTTTTCCGAGCGTATCGCGCACGGTCACGGCTGGCAGGAACCGCCGCATCTCCTCAATGAACTCACTTCGCATCTTCGGCTTCGTCTTCAACCCCTCCAGCCGACCCTCAACAAGCTTTGTAAACTCTGCGTTCGTCCGCTGATGATCACGGATTTTCAGCGGGATGAGATGTGCTGGCAATGCAATGCCTTGCTGCACTAGCCAGGCAATGTCCCACAGATCACGATTCTTGACCCCTTTCTCACGAAAGGCCAGCGCGATGATTTTGTCCGAAAGGATTTCCTCCCGGCTCTGGGCCTGTAGAATGAGACCTGAGGTGCCGATGTCGATGCCGTAAAGGTTGCGCAGCATCATCGGGCGCGGGTCGTGGCTGGGGATGGCGCATATGTCCACATGAATGCGCTGAGCCGGGAGATGTTTTTTGATCCCTCGCGTCTCAATGGTGAGCTTCCAGGTCGTAACTTTGCCACCTGATTTTACTGGCTCGCTGACAGCGACTGGGAGGCCATAGCGGGTTTGGAGTTTTTCAGTCAGCACGTTCCCAAGTTCCGCCAAGTCCTTACGCTTGAAAGCGGTTCCACCGGTAAAATCAAGATCCTCACTGAGGCGGGCAGATCCATAGCAGGCCCGCAGACAGGTTCCGCCAATGAAGGTCAATCCGGTCAGCAGATCGGCCCCGCTCATTTCACGCAGGATGTCGTGATGCAGCAGCTCCTTCTCCACCACAGGCCTCAGTATGGTGAGGTCGCCACGCGACTTCAGTGCTTCATCCACCAGTTGATCAAGCAAGCTCATAAGCCACCTCCTGATTGACGAGTTCCATGCTTCGTCTTGTGACTTTCATGTCGCGCAAAGCCTGCCGCACGGAAGCGCGCCACAGGTGCCTGTCTGCGTCAAAGGTCAGCTCGCCAATCAAATCCGCGGGGTGCTGTTCAGTATGCACGAACTCAATATGGCCGCAGTCTCCGCAATTCACGACGTGACTGCGTCCCGAGGTCATCAGCGTGATCCAGCTCATCGGCACCTGGGAAATGACACCGGCGTCGCTCAGCGCGGATTCAAGGCTGATGTAATTGAACTCGCCCGCCCTCAACCGTGCTGCCGCATGAAACAGCAGATTGCCTGAGGAGTAGTTGGGCACCGGGTAGAAGTAGATGCCGCGGCAGATGCGCTTTAGAAGACCGGACTTGCTCGCCCTTGAAAGCAACACTGCCAACTGATGGCACTCCGGCACGGCAGCGGCCAAGTCAGACGGTGCAAACACGCAGTGATCCCGGTCAGCCAGAGAGCTGAGGACCTTGGTGAGCTGCTTGACGGGTTGCACGCATTGACTATACAAAAAATTGCACAAAGTGCAAGTATTTGTGTATTAGAAAAGTGACTCTGAAGGACTCCTCTGTCTGCCAACGGTTCAGCCAATTTTGAGATTATCGAGAGGCTCACACGCAGACTCAGTGCGGGGACATTTTCAATAGCTGCTTGAACACCATTCAGGACTGCCTCGTTTCACTAGCCAAATCCAACCGACGATGAAGGAACGAAACTAACGTGAGGAGATCGAGGGCATCTTGTTCGGACACGGGCCAAGAAATCTTTGGACCATGCGCGGTCGGATTGCGGAAGGTGCCAAACATGCCCACAAAAAGGTTCGCCAGTCCCTTTTGCTCACTGAGGTCGGTGTCGTTCAACAGTGCGTTGAAAGCCAGCCTGGGGGTGTTGTTCTTGCCAGGCATCAATGCCTCCAAAGCCAGGGTTCCTGCGTCTCCCGCCAGACCAGTTTTCGCCCGCAACTTGTCGGACACGCTCTTTGTGGCTTCCAGCACCGCGTGGAAGAAGTTCTTCTGCACCAATTCGGCAGTGCAGAATCGCAGCACGTCGGGATGCACCTGCCGCCTTTCTAATTCCGAACGAAGCCGGTCGGCTTTGGCTCTGGCTTCGTCAATCGTCGATGCCTCAACCGTGCGGTCAAACTTGCCGCTTTCCGTGAGTTGCCAGCCGCGAAAAGCAAGAAAATGGTTCACACGAACGCGATGTGCTTCAAACGCCGTTGCATCCTGAACCAATCGCTTGGGAGCAATCACCGTCTGGATAAATTTCATGGCAAGATTGCCGGTCCCTGTCTGATTTTGAGCATGGGCGAGCGCGTTCTTGATCCGCTGCCACTTTGGTAAACCTGGCCCAGCCACTGGCTCGACAAGTCCGACATCCCGAAAGAGACCATCGAGCACTTTATGACTCGCCACATTTTCAAGGCATCTGGAAAGGGTGTCCAATTCCGTTTCACTGAAAGGCTTTTCTCGATGATTGGTGGTCATAGCCCTCCTTTCAAAGAACTGTCGAGGGAGGCTGTCTTCGTCCAGTAGTGATAGGCCGCAGGATTGATCTGCTTCAAACCATCGAGCCAATCCAACGGGGTGTTGTTGAACGAGGCGACCTTGATCGCGGCGATCTGCTCCTCAGTTCCCGTGTAGCGCAATGCTGCGAAATCAATCGGTATGCCTTTCTTGATGTGGGCTGCAAGCGCCGCGGTTTGCGCTGCGAAGCGGCGGAAATCCTCCTCGCTGAACGGGCGTGTGAGGTGGCCGCGCATCCCGGTGTAGCCTTTCTTGAGCAGCGGATAATCGGTGAACTTTGCCTGCACCTTCGCCTTGGACGGCATGGCTGCGAGGCAGGCGGCGATGGTGTCGTCGAGCGTGGCTTCGAGGGTCAGGGTGCCGCCGCGATAACTGGCTTCCTTGGCTTGGGCACGTTTGTAGGTTTCCATCACTTCGGCTCCGTTCGCCGCCGAGCCGAAAAGCATCCCCACGTCGAAGAGCTGCTTCACGACCTGCACCACGTCGCCCGGCGAGCCGTCCGGCTTTCGCAGCGGCACGCCGGTGGTGGTCGGGGCGAATGCCGTGAGTTTGTCCGCCAGCAGGCTTTCCAAGGTGGGGAGCTGGACTTTGACCTCGCGCTCGGCTTCGAGGAATCCGGTGCTGATGACTTTGGATTCGAGGACGTGGACCACCTCGGTCTCGGCCACCACATCGAGCATCACGTTCGGCGGCGCATATTCCTGAACGCCGAGAGCAGAGGGGTAGAAAAACTTGAAGTGGCGGCGCTTGGGCAGCCGGGTGCCGTCGCGCAGCGATTCCTCCCAGCCGGTGAAGGGCGATTTTGCCGACACCTCGGCCAGAATCCGCTCCAGCTCGGCTCCTTCGACCGGGCACACGATGTCTATATCAATGGACAGCCGGTGAATCTCCGGCAGGTGCAGCAGCAGGCAGGTGCCGCCGCGAAAGGTCAGCGGCAGCCCGGCTTCTTGCAGGTGGCCGAGCAGGGTGAGGGCGTGCAGGGATTTTTCGAGAATCTGGGGCGCGCAACCGGCCATCTTCCTGGCCTGCCGGATGAGCCAGTCTCGTTGAAATGCGGAGGCCGGAAACATGGAAATCGTTCAGTTCATTAACGCAACATTTTCAAAAATTGTGGCGTTGGTTAATTCGCCCGAAAAAGCATCGGCAGCCCGGCTCCATGAATTCATTATCTCAACATTTTTCATTTTTTTGGAGATAATGAGCTGCGGTTTCGATGTGGATTCGGCATCGAAGTAGATGAATTAACTAACGCCGGAAATCATAAAATTCCGGCGTTAGTTAATTGTATCTCAAAATCAAAACCCAGCTCGCGAAGCTCCGCATATCTTTGAATAAGACCGATTTGCATAAAGTATGACGCGGCGATGGAGCGGAATACACCCTCCGCCTCGGTAATGTCCATCAAGGCAGACCGTGACGCCTCGACGAGCAAATCCACCAGGATTTTCTCGATGGCGTCCTGTCTGCCTTGCGCTGGCGGCTGCTTGCTCAGGGTCGGGCGCAGCACCACCATTTTTTCTCCGGGACGGATGGCTTTGGCGGCCTCCCGGCGACCGGGATTCACTGCTACTTCCCGGCCCAGCTCTTTCAGAGCCGCGCCCACGCTCTCCAGCGTGTCGCGCGGGGCGTAGAGGAAGGCTACGGGCTGCGCAATCATGTGGTGCATCCACGGATTGATTTGCGCGGTGGACCAGCAGGTGAATTCCAACTGCGGGAACGCCTTCTCCACTTCGCGGATAAGTTTCGCCACCGGCTTCGGATCCAACTTCACCGTTTCGCTCAGGCGCGAATACCAGCCGCGGCCTGCGTCGTGGATGAGACCCTGTTTTACCGCCTGGTTCAGATAGACCTTCAGCACTTCGTCCTTGATGGCGATTTCGGCTTCGTTTGCGGCCACTTGGATGGCTTTGTGGGTGAAGTAGGGGCTGCGCTCTTTCAGGCCGCCGAGGATGCGGAAGAAAAGGGCGTTTTTGTCGTCGGGCTGGGCAGCGGGGGCGGCTTTGGCGGCCCAGCGCTGGTCTTCGGCGTCGAGGCCGTAGAGGGTGGCGACGCGGGTGTCGATTTCGGCTTCGAGTCTGGCGATTTGTTCGGTGAGGGCGGCGGTTTCGCCGCGGACGGTTTCGTAGAGGAGTTGCGGGCGCTCGCGGGCGACGCGCTGGAGGGGTTTGGTGCGTTTGGCGAATTCGGCCGGGGGCAGCGACCACGGCTGCTCCAGCGGGTTGCGGCTGGTGCTGGCGGCGGGGTCCACGCCGAGGTCGCGCAGGAACCGCTCGACCCGCGCCCGTCGCTGCCCGTGCAGCGCCTGCGCCCGCTCCGCGAGTCCGCCCACGGCGGCTCGCTCCTCGTCGGGAGCGGCGGGGATGGGGAGGGTTTCGAGGTATTGCGCACGGAACTCAAGGCGACCGCCAGCGTCTTTGTCGCCGAGCAACGCGCAGACTTCTTTGAGGTAAGCGAACACCGATGCCGAGTTCAGCACGGCGAGGAGAAACCAATCAGTTGAAGGCAGGAAGAAGCACTTATTGTTCAAGTAACGACCGTCCTTCTCCAAGACGAAGCGCAGTTCCTTGCCGATTTCTGGGTAGAGGATTTTGGCACCATCAAACCAATTACGGTAAGCCATCTGCGGCTGTTGAAGGTCATACCACTCCTGTTCTGTGGCTCTGGCTTCTAGCTGCTTTTTGAAAGGGCGAAGATACCTTTCAATTGACGGATAACGTCGGATGTCGAGGCCGTGAAAGGCGTAGATGAGATGGGTGCCGCGGTAGTGCAGTTCGTAATGCCGGAGGTCATCACCAGCGAGCATCGGCTTGATGATTTCGGCGGCGGCAGGAGTCTCTGCGATGAGTTCATCGCGCTTGGCTTGCGGAATGATGAATGCCTCGTTGAGTCCAGTGACGACGCCCCGACAGATTTGGCCGCTCAACATTTCGCCTAATCGCTGTCCGCTTTTTTCCATGCGCCCACGTAGGTCGGCAGTGGCACTCGTGGCGAGGCGCGGTTTGCCTTTGCCAAACTGCACGGCGGGCACGGGCACGGTGAGACGGAGGAAGTGGGCGCGGACGCCTTCGGCGAAGCAGCGGTCGAGGTCTTTCACCATCGCCCAGCACGTGGCCGATTCACCACGCGGCTCCTTTTTCCAGATGAAGATGGCGGCATCCGTGGCGGCGGCCTCGAAGACGGGCAGCTCGCCGAAATCCATGACGACGCGGAACGCCTGTGCGTCGAGGAGGTGCTGGCGGAGGGATTCGCCGTAGCCGGCGCGCAGCCATTTGTTTGACGAGATGAAGGCGGCGGTGCCACCGTCGCGGAGGAGGTCGTGGGCGCGGGCGTAGAAATAGACGTAGAGGTCGGCGCGCTCGGCGTGGACGTGGGGGAAGCGTTTCCGCAGGATGGGCTTTTGCGGCTTGATGAGTTCCATCCGCACGTAGGGCGGGTTGGCGACGACGATGTCGAAGCCGCCGCAGGAGTTGAGAGAACCTTCGGGGAGGAAGACTTCAGCGAACTCCAGCGCCCAGTGGAAGGCATCGGCTGGGCCTTCGGTGGCGAGCCAGGTCTTGAGCGAATGCTTGAGGACGGTGATTTCCGTGCGCAACGCCTCCTTCTTCGCGCCATGGGCGGTGAGGAATTTTGCTTTCTTCACCGCGAAGTCGCGCACGGTGGGCAAGAGCAGTGGCAGGCTGCCTGCGTCGCGCAGGACATCGGCAGGAGCCGGGGCGGAGAGAGAATCGCCTTGCTCGATCTTGAAATCGAGATTCGGCAGTGCGGGCGGCGGTTGCGTGCCGTCGTATTCCACGGCCAGAGAGAGCCACAACCGGAGCCGGGCGATGTTGACGGCGAAAGGATCCTTGTCCACGCCGTAGAGATTGTGCTCGATGATCTCCAGTTTCCGGGCGTGCGCGGTGACGCCATCGAGCTTCTGCGTGGTGGTGAAGAGACAGGTGCGCAGTTCCAGCAGTTCGTGGAGCATCCCCAGCAGGTAGGCACCTGAGCCGCACGCGAGATCGCAGACGGTGACTTTCTTCAGCGCCGCGAGGATGGCTTCAGCATCGCGGAGGCGGTCCGCCTTGTGCTCATGAACGAAGGCCTCCAGCGAAGCACGGTCTTCCTTTCCGCAACAGGAGACCAGATACTCCACCAGCGCCTGACGGCACATGAAGGAGACGATGGGCTTGGGCGTGTAGTAGCTGCCCTGTTCGTGGCGGCCGGTGACGAGTTCTTCAAAGACCATGCCCAGCATTTCCGGGTCCACGGCAACCTCCACATCCAGCGGGGTGCTCTCGGCGACGGTGAAGTTGTAGCGCTCGAACAGTTCCTTCTGGATGGCCGCCAGCGCGGAATCGGGAATGATGATTTCCGGCCGGTCGTCGGTGCCGTCCTCCGCCTTGTCGAACAGGCCGCCATTGAGATAGGGCACACAGCCAAAACGACGATCCGCGTGACCGGCCGGGCGGTCCGGCTGGTTCAGGCCTTCAAAAAACAACGGGATCAGATGGTCACGGTAGAAGCCGCGATCTTTGTTGCGGCGCTCTTCGTAAAGATCCCACAGCGCGGCGAGATAATCCGTCCGCTTTTCGATTTTCAACCATCCTTTCCGCTCAATGAACGCAAGGAACATGAGGCGGTTGAAGAGGCGCTGGGTGAAGAGCCGCAGCGTTTCCTTGTCCTTCAAGGTGGGACGGATGAGGTTCTCGACCTCATCGAAGACGCGCCCGTAGTCTTTGAAGAACTCCTTGAAAAGCGGTTCGACTTTGAACGCCTTGAGCAGGTCATCGAGGGTGGCGTCGCGTCCGCGTTTACCGAGGCCATCGAGTCGCTCCGCCGGAGTGCGGCACGGCTGGCCGCGACCGAGGATGTAGGTGTAACGGCGTTTTTCGGTTTCGACGCGCGAGAGTTCGCCATCAGCGGAGAACTCGCTGGATTTCGCCACGAAAGAGAGCCGGTAGTCCGCATCCGCGCTGCCATCGCCCCGGAAAAGGCCGATGACGGCATGGGCTTTGTCCTGATCAATCAGCCTGGCGACGAGGTTGCGCAGGCCAACGCGGTTCCGCTGAATGTCCACGCGGCCCTGAACTTCCACCTCGATGACGGCGACATTTCTGCCGTCGGCCAGCGGAATAGTGGCAAGCTGGATGGCTGATTTTACTTCGCCATGGGCGATGGGGATCGGGGCTGGGTTGATGAACCCGCTGGCCTGAGGAAACAAAGCCGCAAGCAGATCAATCCATCGCTCACGCTTGAACGGCAGTCGCAGGGAAGATTGAATTTGAGCAGCGGTCATGTGTCTGGCTGGGCGTCTCCACGCGTCTCGCGAAGGATTTCGTCCGTCGTGCCTTTGCCCCGAGCGAGCCCATTGCTCGCTTTGAGCCACTCGTTGAACTCAGCCATCTGAGTTTCATCGGCAGGTTCGGACTTATCTGGTTCGGGATCGGGCACGGTCATGGCAAGATTCAAAGCGCAAACGACTTGGAAAGGATGATGCGAGGGAGAGTTGCGGTGTTTGCTGGTTTACTGGGGAGGAAGCGTGGTTCGCGGTGGCAACACCAGTGCTTGAAATCACAGATTGTGCCCTCAAATCGGCCAATTCCACAATGGTGAGCTGGAACCGAAAATCCACGGGGAAGCGGTCTGCGTTGCGCTTCACAGCTTCGTTAAGCCGTTTTGTGCTGACGCCGTAAAGCTCGGCAAGATCGACATCGATCAGGACTTTCTGGCCCCTGATGGTGTGAATCAAGGAATCGATGGGCTTGGCGGGTTTCATGGAGTGGCGGTGAATGACTCCGAGAGGATGATGCGCGGCAGCGCGGCGGTGTTGACGGCATCGCTGGGATGCGGCTGGTTTTGTGCCGTCGTCGGTGCCTCCTGATCCAGCGGATAGCTGCGCAACAGGGTGACCAGCTTGTCCGCGAGCACGGAGGCTGTGACCTTCACGGTCTGCACGGATTTTTGCAGTTTGTTGATGTCTTTCTGCAACTGCTGGAATTTCGCCTTCCGAACCGCGAGCTTGGCGGCGCGGATGAGGTCTTTTTCAGCGTCAGCCAAGATATTCAGCTTAAGGAACGCATCCAGAAACTCCAAGGCCTTGCGCTCGTTGGGACCTGGGTTGTGATCCAGAGCCTTCTCCGCCACGGCTGCGGCGGCTGCTTTGTCGCGGAACAGCTTCAAGGCGTCCTGCACATCCTGATGGTGATGATCCGGCAGTGGCACTCCAGGTTCGGCAGGATTCGGCGCGCGGAACTCGCGGGCGGCTTCGACGATGGAGATTTCCTCGGCGCGTAAAGGAGCGAGGGCAGCTTGCCCGTGCTCGATGTCCGGTTCCTCATCCGTGGGGGCCGTGACGCGGCCAACGCGGAAGAACCCATCGCGGCGGCGGTCGCGAATGAAGGCGACGCTGCTGCCGGTGCGCGTGGCATCGGCGCGGCCAACGCGGGCACGCAGCGGAAGCTGCTGCACACGGCGGAATTCCTCGGGGTTTTCTTCGCGGAATTTGCGCAGTTCCATCAGCAGGCTGAGGCGCTCATCCCGCTCGCTCTCCTCGGGCGACTTGTCGAACAGGCCGAAGGTATCCACTTCCTCATCGGGAGAGTAAATCTGGCTGTCCTCGCCCAGGGCGCTATGAAAGGCCTGGAGCTTCAGCACCGCCTTCTTCCGCAGTTCGATGTCGTCATCCACGCGGGAGGTGGGATAGAAATTGTAGATATAAATGTGCGTAGCCTGGGTGCCGATGCGATTCACCCGGCCGATCCGCTGCATGAGACGGGTGGAGTTCCACGGCGTGTCGTAATTCACGACGATGTTCGCGCGGTGGAGGTTCACGCCCTCCGCCAGCACCTCAGTCGAGATGATGATGTCGTAGTCGTGGGCTTGCTCCTTGAGCGGATGATTGGCATCGAAGTTGGCACGAACGGTGGGCATCAATGCCGCACGATTTGTCGAATCCACTGTGAGCATGCGATGAGTCAGGCCAGCGGCACCGAGTCTCTCCATCAAATACGTGGTCGTCTCCTTCGATTCTGAAAAGATCACCAGCTTGCCCTCCCGGTTTTCCTTCCGGTCAAAGAGATCGGCTTTCAGATAACGGAGGAACGTGTCGAGCTTCGGATCTTCCGTCACCGCTTCCCACCGGGCGCAAAGGTCATTGAGGATAGCGTAGTCACGTTGCAGACCGGCAAGGAACCCATCCTCGAAATCATTGGCTTCGCAGATGGAAATGGTGGGGTCCGTGGGCTGGCGTTCCTCAATCTTCGCAAGAAGTTCGTCTTCCCGACCATCGAGCAAGTATTCCGTGACCTCGAGGTTGGGCGCGATGTAGATCGCGCCCTTCGCAAACATGTTCACCATGACACCCGTGGCAGCCCGGAAGCGGCGCAACGACTGACGGAAGGCGTGGAAACTGCTGTCCAGCCGTTTCACCAGCAGGATGCGCATGATGGTGGCCAGCTGCAGGGAGATGCGGTCGGCGTTGGTGTAATTGGCCTTCTTCGCGGGTTTGAGGAACTGGATGGCGCGGTAGCGGTTGTAAGTCAGTCCGTCATCATTCGCAGCGGAGAGCAGCAGCATGGTCCGATCATACAACGCCTCCGTCTCGGGTGGGAGCGGATAGAAAATGCGGCGAGGTGACGCCACCTCTGGAAAGATGATGCCTTGAGCCAACAGGTCTGTTTTGTATTCCTCGTTTTCCACCAGATCGCGGCGCGTGCGGCGGACGATGACCTCGGACATGACGCGCTCGCGAATGAGTTCGTAGATGGCCTTCACTTCCTGCCGGGCGGTTTCCGCATCCGGCGCGTTCTTGGCCCGCTGAAACTCCTTCTCCCGCGAAAAAAAGAAGCGCTGGAGGTTATGGACCGTGAGCGTGGAGTCCTTCAAGTCCTGGAACAAGGCGAGGAGGTTTTTCAGATCCGCCGGGCGGTTGTTCAGAGGCGTGGCTGAGATGAGAATCACCTTCTTCCGCAACGGCCTGCCATCGTCTCCAAGCCGGAGCGTGGAAGTTTTACAAATGCGTTGCAGCAGATCAAAGCCGCCCGAGGAATCGTTGCGGAAGCGATGGGCTTCATCGACGATCACCAGATCGTAGCGCTCGGCGTTGCGCACCTTGTGCAGGCTGCCGTTGGTGATGATGCGCACATTGTCGAGGTGGAACAGTTCCTTTGCCGCCTCCCAGCTTTCTTCCAAGGCGGGAGGAACCACGATGAGCGTGTGCGAGCGATGATCGGGGAAGCCGTTGTTGAAGAAGAACTTCCGGGCGATGAGCGTGGCGACAATGGTCTTGCCGAGACCGACTACATCGGCCAGGAAGAAGCCGTTGTGCTTTTGCAAAAGGCGAACGCCCTGAGTGACGGCATCCACCTGATAGCTCAGTCGTTTGAATCCCTTCGGCAGGTCGTCGGCAGCGTTCGGGTCGTAATCAATGGATTTGCCGAAGTATTCGGCCAGGAGTTTGAAATAGAGCTGGTAGGGAGTGATCTCGGTGCCGAGGTAGGTCTTGGCGGCGACCTCCTTGATGTCCTTCGGAAGCACATCCACGGATTCATGCCAGAGCGCTTCGAATTCAGCTGTGGCAAACTGCACATCGTCAAACTCACTGAGCAGCACATTGAACTC
Organism: Verrucomicrobiota bacterium; assembly: GCA_043758025.1. Classification (GTDB taxonomy): domain Bacteria; phylum Verrucomicrobiota; class Verrucomicrobiia; order Verrucomicrobiales; family Verrucomicrobiaceae; genus VFKE01. The sequence continues at coordinate 340 of JAYVOH010000040.1, read as the reverse complement.
GTAATTTGATCTGTCGCGCTCCACGCCGAGGCCTGCTTCAGTGAGATTCGAGGAGCCGGTGATGACCGCTCCATGCTTGTGCTCGTTGAAGCCATCGGGCCGAAAGATGTAAATCTTGGCGTGCAGGTTCTTCGTAGGATGGGCGCGGACTTGAATCCGTTTCGTGGCCACGTCGTCAATGAACTGCGAAATGCCCTTCTCGATGTGCGGAGCGTAGTCTGCCTTCTCGATGTCATCCAAAAGGCTGGCTTTGAGCTGGCTGAGCGTGTCGCCTTCTGCGCCATGAAAAAGCAGACCCCGCTTCTGATAGTCAGCTATGAGCGAGTCCACATTGATGCCC
>JAYVOH010000039.1:0-6592 GCA_043758025.1 Verrucomicrobiota bacterium | reverse complement strand
GCTGCCGTGGCGTCACCCATAAGGGTGATGAGTAAAAATGAACCGATCACCCATGCTAAGGTGAGGCGTGGAGTTGCGCTGTTGAGCTTCATGTATGCCTCAAAGTGTCCTGCTGTGAATAGCTTTCAAGTGATTTGAAAGCCGCCAGCTCAGCGGGATGCGGTGCCCTCTGGCTGGTTAGCGCGCGCGGTATGTGGCTGGTGGCTGCTGAGATCAATCCAGTCACGAAGGACATTGAGTGTTTCGAGCTTGATAGGTTCCACTCCATAGCTGAATTGCGTGTTGTCAGGAGCCGGTTCGTCGTCATCGCTGGAGTTGCTGGCCAGTCTCATTCCGGTCGTCTGCTCCTTGGTGAAAGTGGATTCTATGATGAGTTCATTTTTGTCCACATTGTCCAAGGTCAGGCGATAGGTCTGGAAGCCTTCCTTCTTTTGTTCCGCGAGTTGTTTGACGCGCTGTTTCCTGCCTTCTTTGCGCTGCTCGATCCGCTGGCGGTTTTCTTCAAGCTCCTGCTGGCGGGTCTTTTCATTGAGACTCACGCTGTTGCGCTGGATGCGCTCCTGAAGGCGCTTGGTGTCCTCCATGTAATACTGGAATTCGGGATTGGTGCTGAGACGCTCTTTGACGCGGTGGTTAAGTTCATCAAACGGCATGGCTCCCTTGGTGAAAAAGGAGAAATTACGGCTCGGGATGGTGTCGTAGGGCAGGGCGTTCGGGAGCGATTCTTCGCCAATGTCCATGACATCACGCATGGAGGGCAGGGGCACGTCTGGGATGACACCACGGAGCTGGGTCGATCCCCCTGCGATGCGGTAAAATTTTTGGATGGTGACCTTTAGGGCACCGGCGCGGCTCTTGTCGCTAAAGAAGGGCATGTAGCGCTCCACGGGCAGGATGGTCTGCACGGTTCCTTTGCCAAAGGTGGATTTTTCCCCGATAATGACGGCTCGGTGGTAGTCCTGAAGCGCAGCAGCCAGAATCTCGCTGGCCGAGGCGCTGGATCGGTCCGTGAGAACGATGAGAGGCCCTTCATAAAGCGGGCGCTCGTTTTCGCATTCGCGCCAGGTAATGTTTTCACGCCAGTCTTTCGCTTGCACGACGGGACCTTTGGGGATGAAGAGACCGGTGAGCTTGATGGCCTCTTCGAGTGATCCGCCGCCGTTGCCGCGCAGATCAAGCACAAGACCTTCAATTTTTTCCGCCATGAGACGTTTAAGGAGTCGGGAAACATCCACGGTGGTGCTGACCGTGCCTTCTTCCATGTCGGCATAGAATGAGGAGAGGTTAATCCAGCCGATCCGGTTCGTTTTGTTGTTCACGGGCGGCGTCACGATTAACTCTGCGTTGGCGAGCTTTTCCTTGAGTTCCACTTCGCTGCGGGTGATGGTGATTTCCTTGATCACGGACGGATCATCCGCGGCGGCTGGGTTTACCTTGATGCGGACGACAGAGCCTGATTTGCCGCGGATCAGTTCCACGATTTTCTGCAGCTTCATGTATTTGATGTCCACCCATTCACCATTGGCATCCTGAGCAACGGCGAAGATGCGGTCATTGAGCTTGAGTTCGCCTTGTTTGTCAGCGGGGCCGCCGACCACGATGCCCTGAATTTCCGCCACGTTGTCCTTCTGCTGGAGCAGGGCACCGATGCCAACCAGCGAGTGTTTCATCTGGATGTTGAAATTGTCCATCTCCTGCTGGCTCATGTATTCGGTGTGAGGGTCATAGGTGGTGGCCAGGCACGATAGGAAGTAGTTCACTTTGTCTTCAAGTTCGTTCTCGCCAAGTTGTTCGAGCAGACGTTCATAGCGTTTCAAAACGCGTTTGTCGGGCGGTTCCTCAGCATTGTCTGCGGTGCCGTGGGCGTTGCTTTTGGTCGTGGTCGGCTTGGGTGTGGGAGGAGTGGACTGATCAGCGTTTTTCGATTCAGCGGCCTTGGCTTTGCGCTCCTGTTTGCGCTTGGCAGCGTCAGCCTTGGCACGATCGGAAAGATGTTCGGCCAGAAGGTCTCCCTCGATGAGGTCGTCCCAGAGCTTGTCGGCGGCAGGCTTGTCTTTCGGCCAGGGAAGCTTGTCGCGCTTTACTTCAACTGAGCGGTCGGAGTCAAAGGCAAATTTCTTGGTTTCCAGAAGCTTCTTGGCATAGGCAACACGCTCTTTCACTCGCTGCTCATACGTGTCGTAGATTTCAACGGCAGGACTGATGTTGCGCGCAGACACATGATCATCGAGCGAGGTGGCATATTTCGAGCGGAAGTCGTCCACATCCTGCTGGGTGAAATAGATATGGCTGTAGTCGAGAAAGTTCAGGTAGCCGTCGAGCACTTTCTTGGACATCTGGTCATCAAACTCATGGTGGGAGAGATGATGATTCTGCAGCATGTTGGCCACATACATGGCCACCTGTCCGAAATTGGTTTCTGCATGTGAAGCAGGTGGAGTGTGCAGGCAGGCAATAGCGGCCAGAAGGGGGAGAGGGAATTTAAACATAGACGATTTATGATATAACGCCCCGTAAAGCGTATTCGATCTTTCTATTTTCGCGTTTGCTTGTTGAATTGTCCAACTCTTTCCCAATCATTGCACCCATGCTGAACATCTCGTGTTTTACCGGAGGAGTCGCCATGACCAACGGTTATCATCTGGAAACTGCCGCTGGCGGCGTTGCGGTGGACGCGCCGGAAGGTTTCGCCGACTGGCTGCGACGGAGTGGTAAAACGGTGTCCGTGCTTTTGCTAACCCACCAGCACTTCGATCACGTCATGGATGCCGCACTGATCCAGCGTGAATTTGGCACCCGGGTCTGTGCTTTTGCGCCATATTCTCGTTCCTTGACGCTGGCGGACCTGATGGAAATGGCCACCGGGGTTCCGTTGAAGGTGGAGCCGTTTGCCGTCGATGAGGTGCTCGAAGGGAAAGCTGAGGTGCAAGGCGGGGGCCTTAGGTGGAAAATCGACCACATCCCTGGTCACTCTTCGGACAGCATCACTTTTTACAACGCTGACGAAAATCTGTTGTTCGGCGGGGATGTGTTATTTAGGGGCAGTGTCGGGCGAACGGATTTCCCCGGCGGCGACGGTGAAAGGCTCATTTGTGGCATTCATGATAGACTCCTCATTCTGCCCGAAGATACGCGTGTCCTGCCGGGTCATGGAGGGGAGACTACCATCGGCATCGAGCGAGATGCGAACCCCTATTTGTGAGTGACTGATAGTAGCCGTCGCTCGGCCGCGTGTCTTTGATCCTATCTCTCATGAAACTATTTAAGACCCAAATGCTCACAATCGCAGTCGCAGCAGCGCTCGCAGGAACATCAAGTGCAGCGGACGCTTCATACGAAATCGTGGGTTACGGTGGAACCAGCGGCGGTATTGCTGCATCGATCCAAGCTGCAAGGGTGGGAAAATCGGTGGTGATGATCGAACCCACCAAATTTCTCGGTGGCCTCACCACCGGCGGACTGGGAGCGACTGACATCGGCAACAAACAGGCCATCGGCGGCATCTCGTGCGAATTTTATCAACGCATTATTAAACACTACTCTGATCCGACTAACTGGAGGCAGCAGAAACGGGACGAGTATTTCGCGAAGAAACCGCACGGCAACTCCGATACGGAGGACACCATGTGGACCTTCGAGCCACACGTGGCCACCCAAGTGTTTGATGATATGCTGCGCGAGACAAAGGTTCAGGTGGTTTTGGGCGAGCGGCTTGATTTAAAAAATGTGTTAAAAAAGAGGGCGGGCGCATCACGAAAATTGTGATGGAGAGCGGCAGATCCTTCACGGGAAAAGTGTTCATCGACGCCACCTATGAAGGTGATCTCATGGCGAAAGCGGGCGTAAGTTATCACGTCGGTCGTGAGGCAAACTCAGAACATGGTGAGACGATCAACGGCATCCAAACCAAGGGAGCAAAGAGCCACCAGTTCACCAAGAATGTTGACCCCTATGTGAAACCCGGCGATCCGAAAAGCGGCACCATCTTCGGAGTGCCAGCCACCCAGCCCGACACCGACTCCGAAGGGGACAAGCGTATTCAGGCTTACAATTACCGCATGTGCACCACCGACGTGCCGGAAAACCGCTTGGATTGGAAGAAGCCCGCGAATTACGATGAGAAAATGTTCGAGTTGGCGCTGCGAAATGTCGAGGCTGGCGACGAGCGCATCCAGTAGAATCCGGTGTGGATGCCGAATCGCAAGACGGATACAAATAACAATTTCGCAGTCAGTTCCGATTTCATTGGCATGAACTATGATTATCCAGATGCCGGTTATACCGCGCGTGAGAAGATTATTCAGTCGCACAAGGACTGGCAGATGGGCCTCTTCTGGACTTACGCCCATCACTCCCGCGTGCCGGAAAAAATCCGCAGTGCTTATCAGAAGCTTGGCCTCGCGAAGGACGAGTTCCAAGATAACGGCCACTGGCCACGTCAAATTTACGTGCGCGAAGCGCGCCGCATGATGTCCGATTACGTCATGACCGAGCACAATTGCCTTGGCAAGATCAGGGCAGCAGACAGTGTCGGCATGGGTGCTTACAACATGGACTCGCACCACACCCAGCGTTACATCGACTCCGGGGGATTTGTCCGGAACGAAGGCGATATTCAGACCCGCACGCGCCCGTATCCCATCAGCTATCGCTCGATTGTGCCCAAGTCCGAGCAGTGCACCAACCTTCTGGTTCCCATTTGTCTGAGCGCCACTCACTTCGCCTGCGGCAGCATCCGCATGGAACCGGTGTTCATGGTGCTTGGTCAAAGCGCGGCCACAGCCGCAGCCTTGGCCATCGAGCAAAACACCCCTCTCCAAAACATTGATTACGCGCTTCTCAAAGCCAGATTGCTCAAAGACAAACAGGTTCTCGATTTTCCGTCATCGAAGTGAAACGTCCGGCGGCATCGTCCCTCATCAGCACGGATGAGTCACAGTCACAAAAAAAGCCCGGACTGAACCGGGCTTTTCTTGAAATCAATTGAACGCACCATTCAAAACGGCTGATCGCGGCAGTAACGGGCCTGGGAAGTGATGCCGAGCTGTGGCGGGAATTCCTCGTAACCATACCAAGGGTCGAACTTTTCGTGCTTGTAGTAAGGCGGGCGATAGCCGCCTTTATACGTAGGGAAGGGGAATGTCGCCAGTTCATAAAGGCCGTAACCGAATCTTACGACGGAACGCTTGGTGCCATCAACAATCATGGAAGAGAAGGCGGCGTTGTTGCCATCAGTCCGATCCACCTTCATCCACGCGATGGGGATTTCCGTAATTCCATAGGCGAGGTTGGCAATGGCTCGCGAGAGCTTGCGGCTCCAATTCCAGCGAGCGCCGGGAGGCGATTGAATGTCCGCCAAGGCAATGCCACTGAGAGTGACGGCGGTAACGAGGACGAGGATGGTGCGGCTTTTCATGGGAGAATGACTCTAGTAAGCCAAAAACTTCCATGCTTGGCAAGGCTTTTTTCTCCTCTTAAATTTTCCCCTCCTTCCCGCTACCTTTCCGGTGTCATTTACTTGTGAGGCAACGGGCCGTTTTAAATGGCACCACGACTGAATGGCATATTTCCTTTGCCACGTTCCACTGCCTCTCTAAGATGACTGTCCCATGATACCCGAGGTCGAAAAACTGGTCAAAGCTGCAAAACTATCACAAGCGGAGGGCGAGAAATTATCCAAGCTGCCCGTCGGTGCCTTCTGCCAACACAAAAGTTGGGGCGCGGGTCGGGTAAAAGAATGGGACACGCTTGCGGACAGAATGATTATCGACTTTGAAGGCAAGCCCGACCACGTCATGAAACTAGCCTTTGCCGCAGGATCGCTGGAGTCGCTGGCGGATGATCACTTCATCGCGCGTCGCGTAGGTGATCTCGCTGGATTACGTGCGATGAGCCAGGAAAATCCCGCTACGCTCGTAACGCTCGCATTGACCAGCCACAACAAATCCCTGTCACTCGACCAGCTTGAACAATTGTTGACTCCACACATCATCAGCGTCGCCGATTATAAAACCTGGTGGTCTGCCGCCAAGCGTGCGCTTAAGAGCCATCGTCACATCGTTGTCCCCGTGAAGCGCACTGAGAATCTCGTTCTGCGTGACTCAGAGACCAAGGCTGCTGATACGATGATCGCCGCCCTGATCTCCGCGCGTGACATGAAGAGTAAGCTCAATGCCCTGGCCGCATTGCGGAAAGACCTCGACCTATTCGAAAACGCGCCCGTCGAGCTTCTCCCTGTCCTGGAACATATCAATGACACCGTGCGCAAGGCATGGAAACTCCATCTCAAAGAAGCCCTGCAATTGTTGCTCGCACGAGATGAAATGGTTGAATCTGTCCCGGACGCGACACTTCCTGCCAATTCCATCACCTTGGTTGAACTCTTGCGTGATGCCCGCCCGTCCCTGGCCGTTGCAGTAAATGGATTGCCTGTTTCCATGCTCGGCAGAGTCTATCAGGCGTTCCCCGCAGCGTTTCCTGAGCGCGCGTGGGTTCCCGAGGCTCTCGATCATCTGACGAAAACCGGCGGCCGAGCGGTGTCCGAACTCGCCGCATTGCTGGATGCGAATGATGAACTGGATGTGCTCGCGGA
>JAYVOH010000038.1:0-6608 GCA_043758025.1 Verrucomicrobiota bacterium | reverse complement strand
GAGCTGCTGGTTCCCGCTGTTGAGTGTGCCGCCGCCGGGGAGCTGGGTGGTGCCTTTGGAGGGGTCCTTGAGCAGGTCGGCGAGGACGCTTAGGACATCGACGGAGTAAATGTTCTTGAGTTTGCGCTCATAGGCTTCAGGAACATCAACGGGCTTGTCAAACTCGGTGATGAGGCTCATGACATAGGCGTAGTCCTCCGGCTCGGCGACGACGAGCAGCTGGTTGAGCCGGGGATCGGCGACGACTTGGGATTTGGCGTGGGGCTTTTTGATGCCGGTGGTCGTGTCGGACGTGATGTTGCCCCCGCTCAATGATACTGGCTTGGCGGGAGCGGCATCGGCAGGTGCGCCACTACCTCCGCTTTGACCGCTTTTGGCCGGATTGTAACTTGATGATCCCCGGATGGTGTTGACGCCTCTCTGCTCCTTGTCCTGAGCCTGCGCATCCAGCGTGGCCTGGATAATCTGCGCAACCGTTGGGGCATCGGCAAACTTGAGCGGGATGAATTTGGTGACGAGTGATTTCGCGGAGTCGGCGGAGTCAATGACCTCGCTGATGTTCACGAGCTGACGCACGATGGTCGCGCTTTCTGTGATGAGCAGTCCGGGAGGCGCACTGACGGGGGTGATTCGACCATAGACATTAAGTCCGACGTGATTGCCGAGCATTTGCGCGGCCTGCGCGGGATCAAGATGGTCCAGCTTGAGGAAATAACTGACCAGCGTCTCCGTCTCCGGCAAGTCAGCGGCGCTCTGGTAAAACTTAACGCCCTGGGAAAACTGCACACCGGCGGCATCGCGTGTGCGCATCGGCAAAATGCGCGCGCTTTTGCCATCCGGCGCGGCGACAATCGCGTAGCCGTTGGTCAGCAGCGAGGATTCGATGAGCTTGATGGCCTCGGCCTTTTCCACCGGCGCGGGGGTGACTAGGCTGATGGCCTGTCCTTCAAAGATGGTGGTGTCTTTCACCAGAGATTTTCCGGTGAGCCGCTCATAAATACCGAGGATGTCGGCAATGGAGTTGTTGGGAAACTGCAGGGAGACTTTGTCGCCTTCGATCTTGAGCGCCTCTGTATCGCCACCACCGGCTCCGCCACCAAAACCACCGCGCCCACCGCTGCGGTTGCCACGCCCGCCGCCCGGCCCCTGACCGGGAGGGTTGGCGGGTGGAGTCACTCCACCGCTGGCCGGTGTTTCAGGCAGCGGTTGCGGCTGGCCCTCAACTTGCGCGAGCATACGCAGCGATGGCGCTGCATCTGACTTGACCGCAGAGCCGCTGGGGATACGTGCAGGACGATCAGTGGTTTCTGTCTCCTGAGTCATCGCAGGCAATGTCATGCCAAGCACGAGAAGGAGGCAGTAGAAAAAACGCAAGATCGGGACGGGCACAAAGTTTGTCATGAGGGAAATGATATACGAGATTCAATGGGTGTTTTCTCAGTCAAAGCGCCACTCACGGTTACTTTCCTTTGCCGTCTTCTTTTTCGATCTTGTCAAAGACTGTTTTGACGTAAGCGGATCGATCCTCGGGGGCCATCGCCATCATTTTCTCCCGGCTATCCCGAAGAGCTGAGTGGAATTTTTCCCGGGCCTGATCTGACAGTGCCTTGTAGCGTGAGATATCCTCTTCCGAAGGGCGTTTGTATTCGTGTCGTGATGAGTCACCGCCGCCCGTTCGTCCGTTCCGGCCCTCACGGTTCGGATCGTTCTGTTGTGAGGAGGGCTGGATCGCCGCGTAGCGGATCGTCACGGTTTCTCCACCGATCATGATTTTGGCCTGGGTGCGCTTGAGTTCCGTGGTGGCGTTGGTTTCGGCCAGTTTCCAACCTTGCGAGTTGGGTTCCTCGGAAACCACGTAGCTGGCCTTGGTGCTTTTGTCGAAAATCGTGGCCACGGGTTTGCCTTCTATATAGGCGATGCCCGTGAGCACGAGGGAGTCGGAAAGATTGATCGAGCGTGTGAAAGGCGGGTTTTCCAGCAGGGTCTGCGCAACATTGGCGTCAAATGCCTGCGGCAATTCGGGATCGAGCGCAGATTTTTTTTCATCCGCACCGAACAGGGCAGAAATACAGATGCAGAATACGGCGGAGAATTTCTTCATGATGTGGGTGGGTTCTCTGCCGCATCTCCCTTGGGCGGCGCTGGATTGAACCACCGTGCGAGCGTCAGGTTGCACTGGGCTTGCGGAGTTTTTTCCTTTGCCTTGCCATCAATCTCCAGATCGAAGGCTTTCATGGCCTGAAATTTCTCCGGCGATTGCAGCGTCAGCAGCCAGCGCAGCAGCTTGTCCTGATCGCCGCGCACCTTGATGTTGACGGCCACTTCATTGCAGTGATCCAGCGCGAGAGGCTCCAGCAGCGTCTGTCCGGTAATTTTGAGTTCCGCGTCCAGCGAGGAAGTTTGCAACTCTTCCAATAATTGCCCCTGCGAACGTCCGGCGGAATCGGTGTGGGGCATGTTTGAGTCGAGCCACTTCATGCGCTTATCCCAGGAGTTGCGATCCTTCAGCCAGATTTGATTCGACGTGCTTTGATCCTGAAGCTGCGCAATGGATGTGTTCAAGGTTTTGCGGCGTGAAGCGAACTCGCGATAGGCGAAACCATTAAGCACCAGAAAAATCACCAGCACACAAGCGGCCAGCAGGCTTCTCTCGCGGTTGTTGAGTCGGCGTTTCATCGTGCGTGAAGAATGGAATTATTTGGCGTCGAGCTTGCCTTGAATTTTGAAACTCGCGACACCTTCCCGCACCGAGGGCACCGGCATGCTCCACGTATAACGGCTGAGATTGTGATGTCCCTTTAAGTCCTCGAAGAACTGAGTCGCGGTCTGCGCATCACGCGCATCGCCGATGATCTCGATCTCGGTGAGCTTGGTGCCGAAGCGCTTGATGGCCACACCGCTGGGTGGCATCAGGGCCGTGATCTGGCTGAGTTGCATCATCGGGTAACGATGCACATCCACCGCCGGCTCCATTTCCCGCCAGCGCTGCGCAGTCTGCCGCACTTCATTGGCGGGTGCCTCAGTCCTGGCAATATCACCCTCGAGTTCCTTCACGCGATCGCGCAGACTTTGCAGGTGGAACCAGCATGCGGTGAAAATTACGCCATAAAGCAGCGTGATGAACAGCACCAACTTGACCAGCCTCCGCCCGCGCGCTCTTGCCGCTTGCGATTCAAAAACGGTGACGGGCAGCAGTTTCTGAAATCCATCGAGGTTTAGCCTGCGATTCGGCTCCAGCGAAGGAACGGTCTCGATGGCAATGCTCGCGTGCTTCTTCAATTCCAGCGCCAGCGGTGCCAGTCGCGCGCCCACCAACGTGATGCCACGAAAAATGCCGATGCCGTCCGTGGTCTCGATTCCCAGCTGGGCGATTTCCAATTCCAATGCGAGTTTTTCCGGCGCGGAATCCGCCGCGCCGATGATGTGGCTGTGCCAGAGTTTCCCCTGACTGCCCACCGCGAGCACCAGCAGCCCTTGTTCCTCAATGACCACCATCATGCGCGCGGGCAGCAGCATCAGGCGCAGAGCGGCAGTGTAATTCGCAGCGTGATGCACCGCGAGATTTTCCGGGAACGGCTGCGCCAGCACTTCCACGCTCACCATGGATTGCGCCGCATCCTGTGCGAGCAGATGCCAGGCGAAATTTGGAACCGGGCTTTTGGTAATGGCAATGCCGCGACGCTCCAGTTGCGCCTCGATCATGGACGGCAGCAAAGTCGCATCCGCAATGGGCAGGACCAGGCCAATCGTGCGGCACGCGGTGGCGGGCAGACCCACGACCACCGGACGGGAGCCTTCCCGACAATCTGCGGGCGACTCCAGCGTCTCCGGTTTACCCGACGACGTCGCCCGCCAGAGCCGCCAGACAGGCTCGGCATCGGGCAGCAAAAAAGTGGAGGCGTTGGCGCTCATGATTCGTCGGGAAGGAAGGCTAGTCCATCAAAGCAGACGCCACACAGGGTGGCAAGGATGGGCTGTAAAAGAGCAGCGGGTGATAATCATGAACGGCACGGCGGAGAAACTTCAATCCTCAAAGTCCGAACAAGTTGCGCGGGATCGGGGGTTTAACTATCAGTCGCGGGGTTCGCTGCATCGAAAGCGCAGCGGGTGCGGCTGAGGAAACATGCGTCGAGACAGGACAAGGAGAAACGGTTTTATACCGCCTTTGTTTTAGGTCGGCGATATTAAACCGCCGCTCCCTGAAATGAGGGGACATCGCCGAGGAATATCTTGTCGCGACACCGGTAGAGCCTCCCGGCGGTCGGAACAAGAAGCCGTTTGTGCGCCCAATGCTAATGATTTGAATATCCGCGCCAACCGCGCTAGTTCCCTCTGACATGAATCACGCTGTTCTCAGTCTATTAAAAGAAGGTCGCACCACCATGCGTGTGCATCTCATTGGTGTGGCTGGCAGCGGCATGAGCGGGCTGGCTTTGCTCTTGCTGGAACTCGGCCATACGGTGAGCGGCTCCGACAGGGTGACGACGGCGGAGACGGACCGGCTCCAGAAGCACGGTCTCATCTTTCATTGCCCGCAGCATGATCGGGAGACCGATGGCGTGGACATGGTGATTTATTCCTCAGCCGTGAAGCCGGGAAATGTCGCTTATGAATCCGCCTTCAAGCAGGGCATACCGCTGGTGCGGCGCGCCGAGGCACTGGCGGCGATCATGGCGCGGAAGGCGGGACTGGTCGTGGCCGGGACGCATGGGAAAACGACCACGTCATCACTGACGGCGCATGTGCTGCGCGTGGGTGGATTGAAGCCCTCGCACTATGTGGGCGCGGAGATTCCCATTCTGGGATCGAACGCGCATTGGGATGCGGAAGGCGAACTCTTCGTGGCTGAGGGCGATGAGAGCGATGGCACGCTGGTGAACTTTCAGCCGCGTCATGCGATCATCCTGAACATCGAGGCCGAGCACCTCGATTACTACGAAGACCTGGACGCCATCAAGGCGGTTTTCCGTCAGCTCTTGGAAAAGACCAGCGGTCTCTCGATCTATTGCGCGGAAGACACCGTCGCGGCGGACTTGTGCGCCGGGCGCAAGCTGAGCGTCGGCTACGGCTGGAGCCGGTCGCATGATTTCTCTGCGGACATCATTGAACTGCGCCCCACGCAGACGTTGTTCGAAGTCTTTGAGGGGACAAAAAAACTGGGCGAGATCACGCTCGGCATTCCGGGTCGGCATAACGTCCTCAATGCGCTGGCTGCCATCGCTTTTGCCACGCGGGTGGGAGTGACTTTTGATAATATCCAGCAGGCGCTTGGCAGTTTCCGTGGCGCACGGCGGAGATTTGAATCCAAATTCTCCGGCGCCTATTTTCAGGTCATCGATGACTACGGGCATCATCCCACCGAGATCAAGGCCACGCTGGCCACCGCGCGCGCGTTCAAGAAGACCGGGCGCATCCTCTGCCTCTTCCAACCGCATCGCTACACGCGCACGCAATTGCTCAAGAAGGAATTCGGCGCTGCATTCAGCGATGCCGATGAGTTGTTCGTCACGGATGTCTATGCCGCGAGCGAGAAGCCGCTGCCGGGCGTGAGCGGTGAGACCATTCTCGATGAAGTGCGCGCGCAAAGTAGTGACGGCATCCTGCCGTCAAAAGATCGCAATGACGGCAGGATGCCGTCACTACATTCGACGCCAACGCTACTGCAAGCACGCGACATGATCGGCAGCATGTTGCGCCCCGACGATCTGCTCATCACACTCGGCGCGGGCAACGTCCATGAAGTCGGGCGTTGTCTCGCTCGCGATCTCGCGGTCGCGGAAGAGTTGCTGCGCATTCTCGAACCGGATGGTGGCCTCTTGAAGCTCTACGAGCCAATGGCCAATCACACGACTATCCGCATCGGTGGCCCGGCGCAATATTGGATCGAGCCTCGCAGCGTGAATGCACTTCAGTCAGTGGTAAAATTTCTCCGCAGCGCGAGCATCCCTATTCGGGTCATCGGTCGCGGCTCCAATCTGCTGGTGCGCGACGGCGGGATTCGCGGCGCGGTGATTCATCCGGTCAAAGGCGAGTTCGATGATGTGACGGTGGAAGGTGAGTTCATCACCGTGGGGGCGGGGGCGCGATTCAAAAAAATCGCCAGCACCGCGCGTAACGCCGGGGTGGGAGGCTTTGAGTGGATGGAAGGCATCCCCGGAAGTCTCGGCGGCAGTTTGCGCATGAATGCCGGAGCGATGGGCACGCAGACCTTTGATCAGGTGGTCAGCGTGCGACTCATCAATGGTAACGGCGACGTGGAGCAGAAGTGGCGGGATGAAATCAAGCATCACTATCGCAGCGTGCCGGAGTTCGATCAGCACTACGCGGTCTCCGCCGTCCTGCAAGGCACGCGCTGCGAGATCAGCGAGATCGATGCCAAGATGCAAAGCTCTCACGTGCACCGTCGCGAGAGCCAGCCCGTTGGTGCCAGCGCCGGTTGTGTGTTTAAGAATCCCAGTCAGTCGCCCGCCGGAATGCTGGTGGACCAACTGGGATACAAAGGGAAATCGCATGGCCCGGCGAAGGTTTCCGAAGTCCACGGCAATTTCATCATCAACAACGGCGGAGCCAAAGCCCGAGATGTGCTTGATCTCATCGCCGACATCAAG
>JAYVOH010000037.1:0-17652 GCA_043758025.1 Verrucomicrobiota bacterium | reverse complement strand
GCGGCGCAACGACGTTTGCCAACGGCGATACGGTCAACTTCACGAATACGGCGGGCGGCATCGTCACGATTGATGCCGGCGGCGTTTTGCCCGGTGCCATCACCAACAGCGCGGCCTCCGGCACCTACACCTTTACCAATGGAGCGATTGGCGGCAGCGGTGCGCTGATCATGAACGGCGGCGGGACGCTGGTGCTTAAAGGCACGAACACCTACAACGGCGGGACCTACGCCAACGCGGGCCAGGTGCAGGCTGCCAGCAGCACGGCGGCTTTTGGATTCGGGAATGTCACCGTGGCTTCCGGAGGAAACGTCGGATTCAGTGGCGGCACGGCCGCCAACACCACCAATGCGTTCACACTCAACGGCACCGGCAACGGGGTCGGCGCCGGCGCGCTGCGCTTTTTAAACAGCGGCACGGTCTTGAGCGGGCCCATCACGCTGGGAGCCAATGCGTCACTCACGGGCTTGGGCAACTTGCTGACGGGCACCATCAACCTCGGGAGTTTCACCCTGACCAACGCCAAGAACGCCGCTGTATCCGATATATTTAGCGGCAACATTGCGGACAGCGGCGGTGGCGGCCTGACGATGGCCGGGGTGAACGCGACCACCACCATTTTAACGCTGACAGGCACGAACACTTACACCGGCCCGACGACGCTTACGTTGGGCGAATTGAGCGTGAGTGCGACGAATCATCTGGGCGCGCCGACGGCGAACCTAGTGTTCAATGGCGGCACGTTGCAGATCACGGGCACAAACCTGACCACTCTCTCCGGCCTCGGCCACGCGGTCAGCTTCAACGTCAACAGGGCCGTGGGTCTGGATATCAACAGTGCCGCCAACACGTTCACGGCGGATCAGGTGCTCAACCAGGGGACTGGCACCTTTACCAAACTGGGGGCGGGCAAGTTGGTGCTCAATCAGGCCAACACTTATACCGGCGTGACCACGGTCTCTGGCGGCATCCTCCAGTTGGCGGGCGGGACGGGCAACGCGATTCCGAGCGGCGGCTCGGCGGTCACCCTAGCGGGCGGCACTTTGGACATGAATGGCCAGGTGCAAACCATCTATAATTTACAAACCGGCGGCACGGCCACGACCAACGTGCTGACCGACAGCAGCGGCGGCGGGGTGCTCACCACCATCTACAATGCAACCGGGACATTGGTGGCAACCAATAACACGCTCATCATCAATGGCGGCACCCTGAACCAGGGGTCGGGCGGACTGGGACAATATGTCTGTAACGGCACCCTTACCGTGGCTGGTGGCACGCTGAATGTTCCTCAGGAATTACTCAACGGCTTTAACACGGCCAACTCCGTGATCAACCTGAATTCAGGCGTCATTAATGTCTCGAGCGTCAGCTTCGGAAATGCCGCCTGCACTTATCGGCTCAACGGCGGCATTATCCAATGCGACAATTTCAAGCGCCGCAGCACTGGGGCTGTGGATTTGTTCTTCAACGGGGTCACGGTGAAGACCCGGTCAACTACTTTCGGCAATTTCCTGCCCACGGCCACCTTCACCGCCGGGCAAAACGCGTGGATCAGCACCGGCGGCGCGACCTTCGACAGCACCAACCTGAGCATCATCATCTCGTGCGCCTTGCAGCATGATACTCTGGGATCCGCGACGGACGGCGGCTTGACCAAGACCGGCTCCGGCACGCTCACGCTCTCCGCCACGAATACTTATAACGGTGCAACTTTGGTTTCCGCCGGCACACTGGCGGAAGCCGCCACCGGATTCATTGCCGACACCAGTCCGCTTACGGTCAATGGCAGCACGGCCATCTTTGCCTTAGGTGCCAGCCACAGTGACACCGTGGGCACCGTCACCCTGATGAATGGGGGCAGCATCACCGGCAGCGGCTCCTCCACCCTCACCGTGGCTGCGGGCACCTATGCCATGCAAAATGGCACAGTCAGCGCCATCCTCGCCGGGGCGGGCATCGCGCTTAATAAAACCACGAGCGGCACCGTCACCCTCGTCGGCGCGAACACTTACACTGGTCCCACTGCCATTAGTGCCGGCAAGTTGGTAATCAGTTCTGCGCAGACCGGCACCGGCACGATTACGGTCAGCGCCAACGCCGCCTTGGGCGTGACCGTTTCCGGCGTCAGCCAGTTGGCACCCAGCACGCTGACCTTCGGCGGCACGACGACGAATGAATTTTCGGGTTTGAGCGGCACGACGACCGCGCCGGTCAATGCCGGAGTTCTCAACAAAACCGGCACAACCACGATCAATATTGTGAGCGGGACATTTGTATCCGGCCAGAGTTATCCGCTGATCCATTTCACGACCACAAGCGGCACCGGCGGGTTCGTGTTGGACTCGAAGCCCATTGGTCTCAATGCCACAGTAAGCACCAACGGAAACAATATCGTCTTGAACGTCACTTCCGTCAGCGCACTGCTGTGGACGGGCAATGTGAATGGCGACTGGGACACGACTACTTTGAATTGGAGCACCAACAGTGTCGCCGCCACCTATTCGGATGGGCGCGCAGTGCAGTTTGACGATACGGCCACCGGCTCGGCCCTCGTTACCAATACGGTCACCGTTTCGCCGAGCGCCATCGTCGTCTCCAATAACTCGAATAGTTATACTTTCAGCGGCAGCCCGATTAGCGGGGCCGGCAGCCTGACCAAGAACGGCACAGGTAGTCTCAAACTCTCCGGCGCGAATAGTTACACCGGCCCGACCATCGTCAATGCGGGCATTGTGCAGGTGTCCTCACCTACGGCTTTTGGTGCGACTGGCGCGGGCAATGACACGACGGTGGGTAGCGCGGGAGAGATTGATCTCGCCGCCGGCACGGCCGGCTGCGCGGAGCCGTTCACTCTCAATACCACGACCGGGAATGGCGCGCTACGCTTCGTCAACAGTGGCCAAACCTTGAACGGGACTATAACGCTGGGCAGCAATTCAAAAGTCACCGGCCTATTTGGCAACCTGACGGGCACGATCAATCTCGGAAGCTTCACCCTTGAAATCGCCAAGAACGCCGGCCAGGCTGATAGTTGGAGCGCGATCATCTTGGGCACAGGAGGGCTGTTACTTTCCTCGGCCAGCACGCTCACACTCTCCGGCGCGAACACTTATACGGGTCCGACCACGATCAATGCCGGCACCGTTAGCGTTGGCACGATCGGCAACGGCGGCGTGGTGAGCGGCAATCTCGGCTCCGCTTCCAGCGCGGCGGCCAATCTCGTCCTCGGTGGCGGCACTCTGAAATACACCGGCACGACGGCCAGCACGGATCGCGGTTTCACTCTGGCGAGCGTCATCCCCGCCAGCAGCATTGAGGTTACGAGCGGTTCGACTGCGCTGACTCTGGGCGGGGCCAGTGCCGCGACAAGTGGCGCGTTGACCAAGACCGGGGCGGGCATGTTGATCCTCGCGGGCGCAAATCTGCACAGCGGGATGACGACCATCAGTAACGGCACCTTAGCCTTGGTCGGGTCTGGTTCAATTGCCAATTCAACCGAAATCTACGTCGTCTCCGGCGCTACCCTGGATGTCTCATCCATCTCCGCTCCTCCCTTCACGGTCGGCGCGGCGCAAACTCTATCGGGCGATGGCACGGTCGCGGGCGCGGCGCGCGTGAACGGCACCCTGGCTCCCGGCACCGGCTTCGGCACCGGCGGCACGCTCACGTTCAATGACCCGCTAACACTGGCGGCGGGAAGCACAACGGTCATGCAGATCGCGCGCAATGGCGCGACCCTGGCGAACGCCCAGGTTCAGGCGGCGAACCCGCTGACCTTCGCGGGCACGCTGGTCATTGCCAACGTGGGCGGCAGTCTGTTGCAGGCGGGCGACACGTTCCAATTGTTCACGGGCGGCAGCCGCAGCGGCAGTTTTACCAGCATCGTCTATCCGCCCGGTTACACCTTCACGGACAACCTGGTGGCCAACGGCTCGATCACCGTGGCCACGGCCCCGCCGGGGCCTGGTTTCAGTAACATCAGCGCCAGTAACGGGACGCTGTCGCTTACCTGGCCCGCCAATTACCAAGGCTGGCTGGTGCAGTCCAACTCCGTGAACCTGGCCGACACGAATTACTGGTTCGACATCGCGGGTTCGGATATTGGAACGGTGTTGAATATGGCGCTCACCAACCCGTCACTGACGAAGTGTTTCTTCCGGATGCACAGCCAGATTTCCGCAGATTTTGCCAGCGACCCGATGACCAATGGGGCGGGGTTGGCCATTGATTCGGTGTGGTCAGGCGACGTGGTTGGCTTCGCATTCCTGACGCTCAAGGACGTGCAAATCGCCGCTTATTACAACACCAATCGCTATTTGACATTTGCGGCGCGCAACCTGAACTCGACGAACTGGTATTACCAGACCACCACCGAACAGTTCGCCGGGTGGGATGTGCATAATTACATTGCGATGGATGTGGACCCGACCGGCTACCTGCATGTTTCGGCGAATATGCACAACCAGCCGATGAACTATTTTCGCTCCACGCAGCCGATCACCAACGCGGTCCAGTTCCAAACGCCCGGCTTAATGCCGCAGCTTTCTCCGCTCTGGAATTCCGCCTATGAATCGCAGTGCACCTATCCTGACTGGTTCAGGGGGCCGAACAACGAGTTTATTTTCACCTACCGCAGTCGCATTGATGGCTTCACCGGCAGCTGGCATTTCTTGAAATACGACACCGGCACCAAGACGTTTTCCCAGCCCTCGGGGTTCAGCACGCCGGTGTTCACCTGGACGACGAATTACAGCGTCTATCCGAACTATTATGTCATGGGCGGTTCCTATCACATACTCTATGTGTGGCGGCGCGGGCTCGCGGGGGTGGATAACTACCGCCTGTCTTACGTGCGCTCCACCAACCTGGTGAATTGGACGGACGCCTTTGGCCGCGCGGTGACCCTGCCCATCGGTTCAACGGCCACGCTGCCCATCGTGGACGACATCTGTCAATCCTGCGGACTGCTCAACGGCCAGCCGCAGCTTACGCTGGACCGGGACGGCGTCCCGCTGGCGGCCTATTCCAAATTCGATGGCGCGGGACATTCCCAGGTCTATGTGGCGCGGCCGAACCCTGCCACGCTGTCGTGGAATATTGTCCAACTCACCACGAACAATTACTGGGGAGTGAATCTCAACAATATCGCCACCACGAATTCGAGCGGCAGCGTGGGCAATGGCTTCGCGGGAGATGATCCCGGGGACGGTCTGGTCACGGTCGGCGTTGGGATGACGGACATCTATGGCGTGCGCGATCCGAACAGCGGCAACTATACCCTGGACGAAACCACGCTGACGAACGTGGTGGTGGGATCCGGCCCCGTAACCACCTTGTATGCGTCGGCCAACACGCCGAATGCGTTTAGCAGTTATGTGGACTCCAGCGTGTTGTTGAACACTTACTATGACACCAATCGCGCAGCTTCCATGAGCGTCAGCCGGACTCGGTTTGACGGCGTGGGCTTTGCGAATCTGCATTACTACGCGCGGTGGGAGGCGCTGCCCAGCGATAACTCGTATGGCACGAAGTATGACCAAAACGGCAATGTGATAAACCCCACGCCATCGGCGCTGACACTCTACCGCACGGCGGCGGACTTTGATGCCTCGGTTTATGGCAGCATGTTTAAGCCGGCGAACGCCCTGCTTTATGGCGCGATGGCGCGGACCGCCGATGTCGCCCGGACGTTCGGCACCCTCCTGTCCAGTGCCGTCGCCGGCACGGCCAATTACGCGCAATGGACGTTCAACGCCTATACCGCCGGGGAATACGCCTTGGGCGGCTCGACATATGCGGGCTCGGGGAGCAGCAACAGCTTTTGGGTGCAGGTGGACAACGGGCCGCTGATTGACTGGCGCCTCACCGCCGGCGGCTGGAACTACCAGCCGGTCACCGCCGGCGCCACCAAGGGACAGATGCTCTTGAGCCTGTCGCGCGGCAGCCATAGTGTCCGCCTCTACGCGCAGGCCGTCGGCGCAAAGTTCGAGTATCTCTGGCTCAACCAACCAAGCCTGACAAAAGCGTCTTCGCTCGGCCCCTTGACTCACACGGGCTTCACGCTCACGGCGGACGCCCGGGCGGTCAGCGGGTATACCTTGAGTTCGGCCAGCAACCCGGCCGGCTTCACCGCACATTACGAAGTGCCGGTGTTTCAGACGGGCAACTACCTGCTCCTGGGGCGGACGCGGGCGCTGAACACCAGTTCGGACACCTTCAACCTCTCGCTCAACGGCGGCACGCCGCAGCTCTGGACGCTGCCGATCAGCGGGACGAATTGGACTTGGCAGGCGGTCGGCACGAGCCAGACCCTTAGCGCGGGCACGCTGAACCTGGACGTAACCGGTCAGGAGGCTGGCGCGGCGCTCGACGCCTTCATGCTCTTGAAGCTGCCCTGAGCCATGATTCTGTCTAGCCAAACATTTAAGCGGAAGAATGAACCATGAGAGAAAACCTTCATCTACAGGTTTCGGAACAAATTTTGCGCCGGTTGGTGGTCGCTGTTGCGTTGGTCGCGCTGGCGCTGGTAGTCGCGCCCTTTGCTCACAGCGCTCCCGTGCATCTCGTGGAGGAACCGCCAATACAGATAACCACAGTCTCGCCCGGCGTGATCCTCGTGGATTTCGGTCGCGTGGCCTATGGGAATCTTAACCTCATTCCGCCCACTCATGCCGCAGGAAAAATCACGATTCACTTCGGCGAAGCCTTTGCCGCTGGCCGCATCAATCGCCAGCCACCGGGCACCGTCCGCTACGCGCGGGCTGAAGCAAGGCTGGCCGGCGCGAAACCTCTCGTCGTGGCACCGCCAGCGGACGAACGCAATACCACCAATCCGGCCGCCGTGCTTACTCCCTCAGAATGGGGCGTCGTGCTGCCGTTTCGCTGGGTCGAGATCACAGGCTGGCCGGGCGAGTTGCGCCCGGAACAAATCCAGCGCCGTGCGGCCTTCGCCAGCACGTGGGATGATAATGCCGCAGCCTTCCACTCGTCGGACGAACTGCTCAACCGCATCTGGGAACTGTGCCGTTATTCGATCAAGGCCACGACCTTCGCCGGCGTTTATGTGGACGGTGACCGCGAACGGATTTCCTACGAGGCGGATGCCTATCTCACCCAACTTAGCCACTACGCCACCGACTCCGACGTGCAGATGGCGCGGGACACGTTTGACCGATTGATGGCGATGCCCACCTGGCCGACCGAATGGGCGTCGCATATGATCTTCATGGCCCACGCCGACTGGATGCAGACGGGTGACACCAACTGGCTGGCGGCGCACTATACCGCGTTGAAATCAAAACTGCTTTGCGCAAGTGCGCGGGCCGACGGACTTGTTGTCAGCACCGCAGCTCAAGTAACCCGCTGCGATCTAGTTGACTGGCCCGAGGGTGAACGCGACGGTTATGTGATGACACCCGTGAATACCGTCGTGAATGCATTCAATTTGCGCGCTCTCGCGTTTATGGCCGAACTTGCCCGTGCCTTGCATCAAGACACCGATACCGCCGACTACACTGCTTGTGAAAAAAAAGCCCGCGCCGCTTTTCAGGAAAAGCTTTTTGACCCTGTGCGCGGCATTTATAGGGACGGCGAAGGCACGGATCACGCCGCGCTGCATGCCAATCTCTTTCCCCTGGCCTTCGATCTCGTGCCTGCCGGGCAACGCGCAGGTGTTACCCGCTGGGTCGGCGAACGCGGCATGGTCTGCTCTGTTTACGCCGCGCAATACCTGCTTGAAGGACTTTTGGAAAACGACGAGGCGGCCAAAGCCCTCGCCCTAATCACCGCGCCGACCGATCGTAGTTGGAAGCACATGGTCGAAAGCGGCACGACGATTACATGGGAGGCTTGGGACATGCGTTACAAGCCGAACCAGGATTGGAACCACGCCTGGGGTGCCGCACCCGCCAACCTGCTGCCGCGCTATGTTCTGGGCGCACAACCGCTCACTCCTGGCTGGCGTCACGCGGTGATCCGACCGAACCCCGGCTCGCTGAAAAGCGCCGGAGGGAAAATTCCCACCCCACTCGGCCCAATCCTGGTGCATTGGGAAAATGGCAACACCTTCAAGCTCATGCTCAACTTGCCGCCGGGCATGAGCGCGCATGTGCAGCTTCCTGCCGGACCAAACCCAGGTGGCGTATTCGTCGGCGGCAAGTCCGTGCGCGCCCACCGCGACGGTCAGCGGTGGACGCTTGACGAAGAGATCACCGGCACAGCGCAGATCGAAGCGCGGTCATCCACTTTAAGTGAGAATTAAAATGGCCAAGCTCCTCCTCGTGTTCGTGGCTTGCTGCATCGCGGTCGGAGCTTCGGCGGATACTAAGTCGTTGGCACCACCGACAGCAGTTGTAAAGGAGGTGGAGTTGTTTAACCTGCTGGATCTCACCAGACCGGAACTCGCGGCGGTGCAGCAGGCTGTTCAAACCGGCGACTGGAAGGCCGCCAAAGCCGCTTGGGCGAAGCATCTTGCGACGCGGTTGACGCCGCATTGGCTTTGGTCGCGGCGGGAACGCCCGGCATTTCAGAAAGTGTTCGACGAACAATTTGGCGGCCTGGCGCGCTACACCAATTCTGCCGATCAAGTGCTGGCCCGCAACTTCACCCTGCTGGGGGTCCACAAACAACTCGGCTACGATGCGGAGTGGCTGCAAGGCCCCAACGAGTGGACCCATGTGCTGAGTCGTTTTGCCTACTGGCATGACTTGGGTTTCGCCTATTGGGGCACGGGCAGAAACACCTACGCGCGTGATTTTGTTCACCTGCTTGAGGATTGGATCAAATCGAATCCAGTGCCCCTGAAAGTTTCCAATGACCGGGGCGAACACGGTTCGGTCTGGCGCACGCTGGAGGCGGGCATTCGCGGCCAATCGTGGTTTGAAACCATGGAAATCTTCATGGACGCACCCGAGTTTGATGCCCAGGCTAAATACCTCATGACCCGGTCGCTCGTCGAACACGCCCGGTATTTGAATGCGTGGTTGAACACGTTCCACGCGGGCAACTGGCAAGTCTGCGAAGCCTCGGGACTGGCCACCATCGGCATCATGCTACCCGAGTTCAAGGATGCGGCAGGTTGGCGCGAACGCGGGCTGAATCTGCTGGTGGAGCACATGCAGAAGGATGTTGAACCGGACGGCATGCACTGGGAACTGACGCCGGGCTATCACACCTGGGTGATGAATCAGTTCATGGACGTATCCCTGCTGTGCAAGGCAAATGGGATTGAAGTTCAGGGTTTACTGGCGCGGCATGAAAAAATGTTCGAGGCGCTGGAGGCGCTGAACCGTCCGGATCGCACCACTCCGCCGGTGGGCGATGCCGGCAAGTCCACTATTGAGGCCAGCATGGGGCGGGGCGCGTTGTTGTATCAGCGATCGGATTTCCGTTATCTCGCCGGGACGAATAGCCTTGAAGATTTGTTGTGGTTGTTTGGCGCGGGAGTTTGCGGTCAATTCGCCGCGTTGCCGTCGCGTCCACCGGCTTTCACCTCTGTCTTGTTGCCGGATTCAAAATACGCAGTGATGCGCACCGGTTGGAAACCGGATGACAAGTATCTGCTCTTCGACTGTGCGCCCTGGCACGGCGGTCATAGTCATCAGGACCGCCTACAGGTTAGCTTGTTTGCCGGACGTGATTTGATTGTGGATCCGGGCATGTGCAGCTACGACCAGCCGTTGTCGAAGGAATTGCGCCAGAGCGCCGCGCATAATGTGGTGGTGATAGATGACAAGGAACAGTTACAAGCCGATCCGGAACTGCTCGCTTGGCACACGGACGGGCAGGCCGATTTTGCCTGTGGTCGGGTGGTGGCGGATGGTTTGTCGCATTTGCGCAGCGTGTTGTTTGTCAAACCGGGATATTGGGTGGTGGTGGATCACATCTTCGGACCGGGCGATCATAAGGTGACGCGTCTATTCCATTTTCCCATCGGACCAGCTGGCGCGGATGGCAATGCCGCGCACACAGCCTTCCCAAGTGGAATAAACGTTCGGGTGCAACCGGTGGATGCCGCCAAGTTAAAAATGCGTTCTGGGCTGATTCCCACCGGACCAGTCACAGCCAAAAAAGCACCGGTGGCCGAACTGATTTCCCAAGGCAAACTACCCTTGACGCTTTGCACCGTGCTGTTGCCCTACGCGGATGCCAAAGACTTGCCCAAGATAGCCTCCTTCGCGACGGGTGCGGGGTTGGTATCCAAGATTCTTCTGGAATTTCCGAATGGTCAGCGGGATGAAATCGCCATCGGGCCGACGGAAGATCCGCTGGCGATTGGTTCACATCAGGCCATCACGCGCGCCTTATGCGTCCGGCAAGGGCCGGTGGCCAATACGGTCATCACGATTCCGCTGGGCGTGGGGCCGGAAAAATAAGCGGGCGCGGCTGTTAATATGAAACGAAACCTTGTTCAATCAATCGGATGTTTGTGGCTGGCGGCGACGGTGCTGACGGCCGTGGGGGCCGATCAACTGGAGCAGGGCTTTGCCCAGCCGCCCGACCAAACCAAGCCGTGGTGCTACTACTACTGGATCAGCGACAACACCTCCAAGGCAGGCATCACCAAAGACCTTGAGGCGATGGCCCGCGTCGGCATTGGCGAGGCGCTCATCGGCAATATCTTTCTCGCCGGCGAGCCGGTTGGCAAAGCGAAGGTGCTTACGTCGGAGTGGTGGGACATTATCGAGCACGCCATTCGCGAAGGCGGGCGCACCGGGGTGAACATCGGCCTGTTCAACTGCCCGGGCTGGAGTCAATCCGGCGGGCCGTGGATCAAACCCGAACAGACTATGCGCTACGTCGCGTCGTCCGAAACCCGCGTCACCGGCCCGGTGAAGTTCGCCCAAAAACTTCCTGCGCCGAGCCAGCCCTTTCAAGACATTGCCGTGCTGGCTTTCCCCGCGCCGCAATGCGATACGGATTCACTCGCTGCGAGGTCGCCGCGCGTTACCTGCACTCCGCCGGTCGCCGGCGCGGAAAAGCTCGTGGATGGCAATCTGGAAACCTCGGTGACTTTTGCCGACGGGCCAAGCTCGGCCAAAGACCCGTTCACCATCGAAATCGAAACCGCGCAGCCATTCACCGCGCGCAGTCTCGCGATCTATCCCGCCGCCGAGGCCTTCGGTGCGGATGTCGCGCTGGAGACCGCCGTGGCGGACGGCCAATGGCAAACCATCCGCCAGTTCAAGTTCGACCGCTCGAACATGAGCACCAATGTCGGCTTCATGCCACGCGGGCCGGTGACCATTTCCTTCGCCCCCATGACCGCGAAGAAGTTTCGGCTGGTGTTCACCAACTGTTTTGGTCACGGCCAGAAATCCGAACTGGCCGAGATTAATTTGTCCGGTGCCGCGCGGCTGGAATCGTTCGTGGAAAAGCAGCTCGGCAAAATGCATTCCACGCCGTTGCCACTCTGGAATGCCTATCTGTGGCCGACATCGGCCGAACCGGATTCCGCGCAGCTCGCCGTGCCGGTCGGTGACGTGCGCGACCTCTCCGCCCAGCTTGCCGCCGATGGCACGTTGCGTTGGGACGTGCCGCCGGGCGAATGGGTCATCCTGCGCACCGGCATGACACCCACGGGCGTAAAAAATTCCCCCGCCTCCCCGGAAGGTCAGGGCTTGGAAGTGGACAAGATGAACCGCGCGCTCGCCCAGCATCATTTCGACGCGTTCATCGGCAAACTGCTCCGGCGGATGCCCGCCGCAGAACGCAAGGCGTTCAAACAAGTCGTGGCGGACAGTTACGAAACGGGTTCGCAAAACTGGACCGACGGATTTGATAAAACATTTCAGCAGTGCTACGGCTACGATCCCAAGCCGTGGTTGCCAGTGTTGACCGGCCGTCTCGTCGGCAGCGCGGATCAAAGCGAGCGGTTCCTGTGGGACTTGCGCCGGCTGGTGGCGGATCGGGTGGCGACCGATTATGTCGGCGGCTTGCGCGATGCGGCGCAAGCGAACGGACTCGGACTGTGGCTGGAGAACTACGGCCACTGGGGGTTTCCGAGCGAGTTCCTGAAATACGGCGCGGAGTCGGACCGCATCGCCGGCGAATTTTGGGTCACGGGCGATCTCGGCTCGATTGAGTGCCGCGCCGCGTCGTCATGTGCGAATACTTATGGCAAGAAATTTGTTACGGCGGAATCGTTCACCGGCGGGCCGGCGTTTCAAAGTTCGCCCGGCTCGCTCAAAGCGCGCGGCGACTGGTCTTTTTGCGAAGGCATCAACCATGTGCTGCTGCACGTTTATATCCAGCAACCGTGGGAGGACAAAGTTCCGGGCGTCAACGCGTGGTTCGGCACGGAGTTCAACCGGCACAACACCTGGTTCGAGCGCAGCAAAGCCTGGGTGGATTACGAGCGCCGTTGCTGCTGGCTGCTGCAACAAGGCTGGCGCGTCACGGATGCGGCCTACTTCATCGGCGAAGACGCGCCCAAGATGACCGGCGTGCGCCAGCCGGAGCTGCCGCCGGGCCGCGACTTCGATTATATCAACGCCGAGGTCATTGAGAAAAACCTCGCGGTGAAGGATGGCTTGCTGACGTTGCCGCACGGCACAACCTATCGCGTGCTGGTCCTGCCCGAACTCAGCACGATGCGTCCAGAAGTCATGCGCAAAATTCGCGACCTGGTAAAAGCCGGAGCCACGGTTGTTGGTTCGCCGCCGTCGCGCTCGCCGAGTCTGGCGCATTTTCCGAATAGCGACGCGGAGGTGAAGCGGCTCGCCGCGGAAGTCTGGGGCGATCTGGCCGGAGCAGAATCCGGGGAACGCAAATACGGGAAAGGCCGCGTGATTTGGGGCCGAAGTCTGGCGGATATTTTCGCAGCCACCCACCTGCCGGCGGATATGGAATTTCGCAACGCGGCCGCCGGCACGAATTTTCTGTTCACTCACCGGCGGGCGGCGGCGGGCGAAATTTATTTCCTTTCCAACCAGAAAGATCACGCGGAGAAAGCGGACTGCGTGTTCCGCGTTTCCGGGCGGCAGCCGGAGCTGTGGAATGCCGTTACCGGCGAGCGGCGCGAACTCTCCGGATGGAGTGAAGCGGACGGGCGCATCACGGTGCCGTTGGAATTTGCGCCGCACCAATCGTGGTTCGTTATTTTTCGCAAATCCGCCGCCGCGCCCGTGCCGGTGGTGGAGAATTTTCCGAAGTCCCAATTACTTGCGCCACTCGGCGGACCGTGGGAAGTGAGCTTTGCCCCGGGTTGGGGGGCGCCGGAGCAAATCACGTTCGATCATTTGACAGACTGGACGAAGCGCGCCGAAGACGGCATCAAGCATTTCTCGGGGAAGGCCACCTATCGCAAGACCTTTGAATTCCGCGCTGCGACGCTCCGCGCTCCGCACGCCATGCTAATCCTGGATCTTGGCGAAGTGCGTGACCTTGCCACGGTGCGCGTGAACGGCCGGGAGTTCGTCACGCTCTGGACTCCGCCGTGGCGTCTCGACATCACTGCGGCGGTGAAACCCGGCGAAAACACGCTCGAAATTGAAATCGTCAATCCGTGGAACAACCGACTCGCGGGTGACGCGGCGTTGCCGGCGGAGCAGCGCCGGACGTTCCTGACGGCGGACACGGTAAAGAAAAACACACCGCTGTTGCCGGCCGGATTGCTCGGACCGGTGACATTAAAAACGGAACTTCCCAGCCAATGAAAAATTCAGCCCGAAATGCCAACGCCGGCCGATGGTTGGCGGTGATGTTCGTCTTGGCCGTGTCGTTCGCGGCGTCCGCGCGGGAAAGCACTTTATTGGATGGCGGTTGGCGAAGGCTTACGCGCAGGAACACAATGTCGGCGTGCGCGTCGTCGTCGGGCAGGAAAGCACGATGGCGAATTTGAACCAGAACATCGAGTCGCTTTTCACCGTCGGGCACAGGGCGTTTGCGTTCATCCCCGTTGATCCGGCGGGTGCGAAAGGTTTGTTCAGCCGCCTGAAACGCGGCGGGCGTCTCACCGTCTGCTACGCCGCACAACCCGTCGAAGGTTCGGAGACACCGTTTGCGGTCGCCACCGACACGAAAGCCGCCGCCACCCTCGCGGCAGAAAAACTTTGCGAGCTGCTCGGCCACAAAGGAAAAATTCTGAACGTCCTCGAATCGCTCACGGACGCCAACACGCCCATCCGGCAGAAAGCCATCGAATCCGTCGTCGCCAAATATCCTGACGTGGAAATCATCCAGACCGTTGGCGACGTGACGACCGAGCAGAAGGCGCATGAAAAAATCGAGAGCGCCCTCGTCGCGCGCGGTGATGAAGTGGACGCCGTGATCTGCACCGGCTACACGACAACCGTGGCCGCTGCGACCTTGCTGGCCGAGCACAACCGCAAGCCCGGCGCAAAACGCATACGTTTCGTCGGCCTCGACACCGACGACCGCGTGCTCGCCGCCATCCGCGACGGTTCGTGGACATGACGCTTGCGCAGAATCCGTTCGGTCACGGCTACATTTCCTGCGCGCTGCTCGACTTGATGCTGCAAGGCTGGCAACCCAAGGCGGCATATCAGTTCGTGGACGCCGGTTGCGTTCCGGTGACGAAGGAAAATGTGGATTCATTTCAAGCCGGAATCGAAGCCATGACCAAAACCATCGTGGATGAATTGAAAACGAAATATCTCAACGCACCGAAATGAAGATTCGCGCGCAAACCAATGTGGCGTCGGGCATCCTGCCTGACGTAGAGGGCGGCATCTTGCCGCCCGGAAAAGGCGTCCGAACTTTTCAACGATGCGGATTCATTTCACCGCCTCAAACTTGCACAGGTTTTTTCCGCCGGGCTGGAAGCCACGGCTCTACGGCAGGCAAGATGCCCGCCGCTACATCGCTTTTATGACCACCAACTCAAACACCCCCCCGCTTCGGCCAGACCGACTGGGTCAGCGGACGCACGCTCGGACTGATCATGTTCGCGGGCATCCTGACCATCGTGATGTCTCTGGTCTCGCCGAATTTTCTGACGCAGGAAACTTTCTTCAGCCAGTCGCGTTACATCGCGTTTTATGTTCTGGTGGCGATGGCGCAAGCAATATGCCTGGCGATTGGCGACATGAATCTCGCCGTCGGCGCGGTCGGCAGCATTGCGACGGTTGCATTCGGTTTGCTCGTCGCTCCGGACCACGGAAATATGTCGCCGTAGATTGCCGTGCCGCTGGTTTTGCTCATCGGGCCGCTCACGGGATTGTTGCACGGACTCGTCATCACGCGGCTGAAGATTGACGCCTTCATCGTCACGCTTTCGATGATGTTTGTTTACATGGGGCTGCGCTCCGGCATTTCCGGCGGCAACGCCTACACCATTCCGCAATCGTTCTGGTGGCTGGGCCAGAGCGGACTCGGCTGGCTGCCGTATATGGTCATCATCGTGCTGGCGATTTTGTGCGGCGTCTCGATTTTGTATGGGCGCACGGTGGCTGGGCAGCCAATGTTTCAGGTAATCTCCAGTATGTTCGCCAACCCTGATTACGAACCATCGCATTGCAGGGAATCTGAAATAGCAACAATCCGAAACCAAAAATGTCACCACAAGCACAGAGCGCGTTCAGGACTGAACTAAAGGCGAGCAGACCTGACGAGTGTCCCATGACCGCGCACACAACTAAAGGGACAAAGGAGATGATCAGAAGCGGCATCAGCAGAATCGTGATGAAACGAGCGCGCGTCAGCTCGCCAACGTAATGTGCATAAAACAACAACCGAGAAGGCCAAAACCCCAAAATTGAATCAGCAGAACCACCAGAGCCAGGGTGAACAATGGCGTGAATCAGTTCGTGAATTGGAATAGTGATCAAGAATGCACCAAGTAGGAGGCCCGGTGAATCCCACGGCACTTCATGAACGGGCGTAAGAAAAACCCAACCTGCCCCAACCGCAACACAAGCGGCAATCCCCAAGGGTAAGGCCAAGAGTTGCATCACCCAAGGTGTCGGTTCGCGCAATGCTCTCCAGGGAGCAGCAGGAGAAAAATCCGGCGTCTCTGGAATTGCGCCAAGATGGAATCGCATAAATGTTTGAATGCCGCCTAATACCCCAAGCGCAGCAACGGCAGCCAGAGCACAAGGCCCGTTGGCGGGGAGACGCAATTAGTGGGGACGGCAAAGCTACTTGCGGAAAACAGCAAGGCACCGCAGGCCAGCAGGCCAGTCAGCAGATTTCGCAATATGGGTGAATTCATGGTGGTTTATGGTTTACAAACGTGAGGCAAAAGTTCTCAGGCAGCCTTGGCTGCCTCAAATTAGTTGGTGATTGACCGTTTATATGCCATCTGCTCGCACAGGCAAGCCTTATTTGTGACAATTATAATTTTTTCTTTCCATCCTCTACTTGGGGGAAATGTCGCGAAGGTGTCGCGGAAAGTGCAAACTATTTGGCCGCGCAAATCTTTTTCTGTAAATTTGGTGCGCATCTTAAACTGAGCGCTGGGTCGGGGTTTCCATGGTGAGGTAAATTTTTCCGGCTTCCCAATCGTCGCTGATTTCGGCGAGCAGGGCGGTGACGAGGCGCAGGAGGGACGCGTCGTTGGGGAAGAGGCGGGCGACGCGGGTGCGACGCTTGAGTTCCTGGTTGACGCGCTCCAGCGCATTGGACGTGCGGAGTTTTTTCTGGTGCGCCACGGGGAGGGCAAACACGGTGAAGCCTTGCGGCAGATTTTCTTCCAGCCAAGTGGCCAGCTTGGGTGCACTCGGGGCGTGACGCGCGACGAGCTGTTTCAACTGCGCTTCGGCGTTGGCGCGGTCAGGGCTATTAAACAAATTGCGGATCGCTTGGCCGATTTCCGCGCGCTGATCTAAACGCGGGACATACGCCTGGGCATTTTGCTGGAGATGAAACTGGCAGCGTTGCCACGGCACCGACGGGAAGACGGCGGTGCGGGCGGCCTTGAGGCCGACAGGGTCGTCGCTGGTGATGAACTGGACGCCGCAGAGGCCGCGCTGGACGAGGCTTTGCAGAAAGCTGCGCCAGTGAACTTCGGCTTCACTCAAGGCGACGCTCACGCCGAGGATGCGGCGTTTGCCATCGGGGTGGACGCCCAAGGCGATGAGCACGGCACAGTCGAGCAACTGACCGTCCAGCCGGACTTTTTCGTAGCGGGCATCAATGATCAGATAGGGGAATTCCCCGAGTGGACGGGTGCGCCATTTTTGGAGTTCGGCATCGAGGAGCTTGGCGCATTCACTGACTTGGGTGGAGCTGACGGACGTGCCGCCGAGTTGCTCGACGATGGCGGCGACGCGGCGGGTGGAGACGCCTTGGACATACATTTCGGCGAGGGCGAGTTTGAGGGCTTGTTCGGAGCGGAGACCTTTTTGGAGGGCGCTGGGATAGAAGGCCACGTCGCCGCGCACCTGGGGGATGTCGAACTGGATGGGGCCGAGGCGGGTGGTGAACGTTTTGTCCTTGTAGCCGTTGGCGTAGCCTTGGCGGGTGTCGGTGCGTTGGTAAGGCTGGGCTTGGAGGACCTGGGCACGTTCCACCAACATGGCTTGGTTGACGAGCAGGCGGAGGCCCTCGGCGAGGCCGTCCGTGCCTTGGTCGGTGATGAGTTGCAGAATCGTGTTCAAGAGTTCAGAATCGGCGTGGTGGGTCATGGGCTGGTTTGGTGTTGGTTGTGTTGATTGCACCCCAACAGGAAACCGCAGTGACCCGCCCTCG
>JAYVOH010000036.1:0-17702 GCA_043758025.1 Verrucomicrobiota bacterium | reverse complement strand
TGACCACCTTGATGCCGCTGATCGCCGACCAGGGGCCGCTGCCAGTGGAGTTCATTCGGGTGGAGTTGAAAGAACAGGCGCAGGGCTATCATGAATTTTTTCTCAAAAACTCCGTGGAACGCGAGCAGATCAAGAGCGTCTGGTTCGATGGGCCGAATGCCTATGAACTCGCGGTCAGCGGCGAGACCATGAAGTTTTTCGAAGAACTGAATCTCTTTTATCAAAACCGCCCTGCGCTCCAACCGCATGTGCGCACCCTGCGGATGGCACCCATGATGCACCGGCCGCAGCTGGAAATAATTTTACGCGACGGCGTGACGTTTCACGACGGCAGCTCCGTGACCTCCGATGATGTGCGGGCCACCGTGGCGCTGGTTCTCAGCCAGCCTTGGGCGGTGCCGGGGCGCGAGGCGCTGCGCCTGCTCACGGCGTTGGACAGCAGTGATCCGCGCAGAGTGCGCGCGACTTTCAATGAAATCTATGGCCCCGCGATCACGGCATTCTGCGGTCTGCCCATCTTGCCCGCGAAGTGGATCGAACGGCATCGGAACGCTTGGAATCCCGCGAATCCGCGAATATTCTTTGAGCGGCCGCCACCGGGTGCAGGGCCGGCCCACATGGAACGTGCGGGCGCGGGAGCGATCATCATCGGGGGCGGGCGGAACATGGAGTTCATACTCAACAGGTCTGCCGCGACCATCAGCACGGGTTTCGCCATGCATGCGGTTGACGGTTTCTGGCCCAGTGGAAAAGCGGCGACCCTACTGGCGAATGATCGCAGCGTGACCTTGCGTTCCGGCCCGGCGCGCAGCCGGCTGGCCCTGCTCTGGAACTGCCGCAAAGCGCCGCTCAATGACCCGCGTGTGCGCGCGGCGCTGGGCATGGCCGTGAACCGGTCCGCCTTGCAGCAAGATTTGCTGCAAAATGAGGGTGTGATTCAAGACGGCATTTTCCAACAGGGACTGTGGTTCTCACAAAACATTGCCCCATTGGAATTCGATCTGGAGAAGGCGCGTCATGCGCTGGAGGAAACCGGCTGGAGCCGGAAAGGGACTGAGCCATTGATGAAGGACGGCAATCCATTCCGCATCGAACTGCTCACCGTTGCCGGGAACAGTGAACGCATGAAACTCGCGCAACAGCTACAGGAGTCATGGAGGAATCTAGGCATCGAGCTGACAATCACCAGTGTGCCACCGGATGTGTTTGTGAACGGGCGGTTGCTGCAGCATCAGTTTGATGCTGCGATGCTGGGTCTGGATTTCGAGACGACATGGGATCAGCTTCCCTACTGGCACTCGTCGCAGGCGGGGGGTGGATTGAACTTTACCGGGATCGCAGATCCGACGCTCGATGGCTTGCTTGAGGAATTGCGCGCGGAGTTCGATCCTGAACGAGTGCCCTTGCTGGCGCATGATTTGGAAAACCGGATCGTCGCTTTGCATCCGTTTCTGTCGCTGTTTTCCGTCAACGATCCCATGGCCCTGCGCAAAGAGGCGTTGCCGACGCGGATGAATGAAGCACGCGAAAGCGAATTCACTTTGCGCGCAATGACGCAACCGGAGGTGAATAAACCCTGACCCATGGACCGGTTCCGCCCGCCCCCGCCCAGCCTGCCCTTGCGTGCGTGGTTCTTCTGCGTCGCGCTGGCAGTCATGCTGTTGCTGCGCGGCGGCGCTTCGTGGGATGAAATGCTGCGTTTTTTAGTGGGCTTGAATCCGCTGGGGCCGGATGGGGAAAGCGCCGTGCATGTCCTGCTCAAGCGCGCGCTGATGAGCTTCGGACTGATCTCGTTGGCGCTAGCCATCGGCCTGAGTTATGCGCTGGCCGGAGCGATGCTGGTCGTGCGTCTCGGTGGTCGCGTGAGCCGTTTCAGTGGCTGGCTCGGCAGCGCGCTCGCGGGTGTGCCGCCGATGGCCTGGGCGCTGGGCGCGATCTATTTTTTCATTCGTATGCGCCATCTTTCGGTTGAGACTTTGTTCCCACTGCCTGCGCCAGCGGGGGGTGATTCCGGAATGATGCATCTGGCCCGAGTGCTCTGGTCATGGCTGGTTCCGGCGCTGGTGCTGGCGATCCCGGTTTTTGGCACAGCAATGTTTTCGCTCACGCACCGGCTCAGTGCCTTGTTGGAAAATCCCAAGCTGGTCGAACTCAAGGCGCGCGGCCTGGACCACAGTCAGATCGTGTTCCGGCACCTCGTTCCCCAGTTGCGGGTGCATCTGGCGCGAATGGCGCGTCCCTGTGCGGCGATGCTTCTGGCCATGGCGGTGCCGGTGGAGGAATTGCTTGGCTTCAATGGCTGGGGCCAGTTTGTTGCATCGAACCTCAAGGAACCGGGCGCGAACTCGGCCGCGATGGCAAGCGCGCTTTGGATGGGTGGCTGGATGCTGGCGGGTTGCCTCGGCTGGCTGGGAATGCTGGATAAAAAAGATCTGCCGTTTCTGGCAGAAGTGACGCCAGAAAGCTCTCACGGTTCAAGCAGGGCTGCGGTGTTGTCGGGAGTGGTCATCGCGCTGGCTCTCATCGCGATGCCCTATTGGACAAGGTCGTATGACTTGTGGCCGATATTTGCAGAAGCACATGCGACTTGGGCCTTCGAGATCAAACGAGCCGCAATGGTATCCCTAGGCGCCTTGCTGCTGGTGCTCCTCTGCGGGCCGGCGATGTGCCTGATGCGCAATTGGAAATGGATTCTTAACCGGGGCGTGGCGGCGACGATGAACGTGATTCCCCTGCTGTTGGCACTCTTGTTGTTTGATCACGGCGCGGCACGCAACTGGCTCTTCATCACCATCGCTGCCGCGCTTCCGGGCATCGCGGCGTATCGCGATGCCTTTCGCGACGAAGAGCAAAGCAAGCTGGCTGATGCCGCCCATGTTCTGGGCGTAAGGGGTTTCGCCTTATGGTGGCGTCATCTGCTTCCAGGCGCATTGCCGGGACTGCTGGGGGGCGCGGTGCGGAACACCGCCAACATCATGCTCATGCTCGCCATGCTGGATTATTTCAACGCGAACGGCACACCTTCATCATGGGGCGCGCTCATGCGTGTTCATGCCGACGACATTCTGGACGATCCGCTCCCCGCGCTTGCGCCTGCAGTCGTGCTGGCGCTCTGGTGCGTGAGTTTCCGTTTGCTAAGCTGGGGTTTCCGCACTGAAAGTCCGCGACCCGCAACCACAACTTTCCCCTAGTGATGGAGACCACCGAGAAAAAACCACTGCTGCTGAACATTCGTGATTTGAAGATCGCGTTCCAACGTCATCGCGAAGAGCCGGTTCAGGTGGTCAGGGGCATCGACATGACGCTCGCGCCCGGTGAAAGCATGGCCATCGTCGGCGAGAGCGGCAGCGGCAAGAGCGTGACCGCACTCTCCTTCGCCCGTCTGTTGCCGGAACCCAACGCCCAGATCACCGCCGCGGAATTCAGCGTGAATGGCAAAGATGTGCTGAAGATGAGCGCGGGCGAATTGCGCAAGATGCGCGGCAAGGACATCGCCTACGTTTTTCAGGAGCCGAGCACCTCGCTCAATCCCGTCCTGACCATCCGCACCCAGATGGCCGAGGCGCTGCGACTGCATCGCCCCGATGTTAGCGCCGTGGATGCGGAGATCGTCAAATGGCTCTACAAAGTCGGCATCGTGGAGCCGGAAAAACGCCTGCGCGCTTATCCGCATGAACTCAGCGGCGGCATGCAACAGCGCGTGATGATCGCCATGGCCTTGTGCTGCGAGCCGAAGCTGCTCATCGCCGATGAACCAACGACCGCGCTCGATGTCACCATCCAGAAACAGATCATCGACCTGCTCATCGAGATCAAAGCCAGCCTCGGCATGAGCATCATTCTCATCACGCATAACTTCGCCATCATTCGCGGCATCGCGGACAAAGTGGCCGTCATGTTCCGCGGCAAAATCGTGGAGAGCGGCCCCACCGAGGAAGTGCTGGGCAACCCGCAGCATCCTTATACCAAGGCCCTGATCGACTGCGTGCCCCGCCTCGGCATGAAACAACATCGCCTGCGGGCGATTGATTACGCCGCGCTGGAAGTTTAGAAGCCAGCCGTCGGGTTGTCCGGCCCGGCAGACCAGGCGACGCTTACGCTACAAACTTGATGCTAGCGGTCTGTCCTCGCGCCATGGCTTCGTGCTGCTCGTTGGAACAAGCGGAATCAATTGGCGCATCCGGCGCGGCATCACTCGACGCGAGCAGGTTGTTGGCAACCAGATAGCGTTCCACTTCTTCGCCGCTGATGTCTGAAAGCATCACGCCGTTCACTTCCACGCAGGGGCTGAGCGGCTGGCCGCTCTTTTGTTCCATTTCCCAGCGGAAGGCGGGGTTCTTGATGATGTCTTTATCTTCAAAGGGCAGGTCATACTTGCGCATGATGGCGCGCACGCCTTCGCTCCAGCCGCAGTAGGTTTTGAGATAGGTGGTGATTTTTGGCTTTTCCATGGTGGTCGGGAGTTGGTTGAAAATTGTTACGACGCGAACCTAAGGGCGGACGGGGGAAATGCAAGACGGGCCTCAGTCACGGTGTTGCGATGCTGTCAAAAAGAAGTAATAAGGTAGAAACACAACACTAACGACCATGAAAAATCCAGTCTGGCTGATGGCCCTTTTCCTTTCTATCGCGTTCGGTTTTCCCGGCATGGCCGCTGACGCCCCGTCTGCGGATACTACGCAGATCGAAGTTCTCATTAGCAGCATCGAGGGACTCAAAGACGCTTCATTCGTCCGCAACGGCTCCGATTATGACGCGAAGACGGCGGCGAAGTTTCTCCGCGGGAAGTGGAACTCGCATAAAAAGGAGATCGTCACCGCCTCGGACTTCATTGAGAAAGCGGCCAGCATGTCCTCGACCTCGGGCAAACCGTATCTCATCCGCTTCAAGGACGGCAAAGAAGTGAAGTGCGGGGACTTTCTGAAAGAGCGGTTGGCGAAGTTGAAATCCGGCGGGTAGGAAGTTGCTTTTTCTGTTGGTTAGAAAGCCGCGCAGGTTCTCACTTTGAGCTTTAAGTTGCGAAATTCTCCATGTGTGGAACTTTAACGCCCCTTTTTTCAAACCGGGGATTTACGCATGGAAAAGAAACCGTTCTCCGAACTTGGACTATCGCCAGAAATTTTGAAGGCCGTGGAGGCGCTTGGTTTTGACCAGCCCGCACCGATTCAAGCCCAGGCCATTCCGCCCGCACTTGAAGGCCGCGATGTCGTCGGCCAGTCGCAGACCGGCTCGGGCAAGACCATGGCTTTTGCCATTCCCGCCGTGCAATTGGTCGATTCAAATGATCGGGGCGTGCGTGTGCTCATCATGTGCCCAACGCGTGAGCTGGCGATGCAGGTTTGCGAGGAAGTTCACAAACTTACGGCGCACAAGCGCGGCATCAAGGCGGTGCCTATCTACGGTGGCGCGACTTTTGACCGGCAGATCCGTGGCTTGAAAGACGGCGCACAGATCGTCGTCGGCACGCCGGGCCGTATTTTGGATTTCGTGGAACGCGGCATTTTGCGGCTCGATGCCCTGAAGATGCTGGTCTTTGATGAAGCCGATGAAATGCTCGACATGGGCTTCCGCGAGGACATCGACAAGCTCATGGAAGCAGTGCCGGCCACGCGGCAGACGCTGTTTTTCTCCGCGACGATCGACGGCCCGATCCGCCGGCTGGTGGAGAGCTACACGAAGGACCCGGCGATCATCACCGTGGAGCACAAGGCAATGACGGTTCCCACGGTGGCGCAGTCGTATTATGAGGTGCAGGGCCGCTCGAAGATCGAGGCGCTCTGCCGCATCCTTGACATGGAGAACCCGCGTCTGGCCATCATCTTTGGCAACACCAAGCGCGCGGTGGACGATGTGACGGATGCGCTGATCGCGCGTGGTTACAGCGCCGACCGTCTGCACGGCGATCTCAGCCAGATGCTGCGCGATCGCGTGATGAAAAATTTCCGCAGCGGCGCGATTGAAGTTCTGGTTGCCACCGATGTTGCCGCTCGCGGCCTGGATGTGGACAATATGGATTTGGTCGTGAATCTCGATCTTCCTTATGATGAAGAAGATTACGTGCACCGCGTTGGGCGCACGGGACGCGCGGGGCGCAGTGGCAAGGCGATCAGCCTGGTTGGAGGCCGCGAGATTTTCCTGCTCCAACGCATCCAGCGTTTCGCCAAGGTCAAAATTGATCGCGCAAAACTGCCGACCCGCGAAGAAGTGGAAGGCAAGCGCGTCGATGCTCACTTTGAGAAGCTGCAAAACACGCTCGACAAGGGCGAGTTCAAAACTCACGAAGCCACCGTTCAACGTCTTCTGGATGCAGGCCACAGCAGCACCGATATCGCCAGTGCGCTGCTGCATCTCTGGCTGGAAGATTCTTCCCGCGAGAGCCAGGAAATTCCCGAAGACCGTCCGCGTCAAGAGCGCAGGCCGCAGGGGGATGGCCGCGACTTCCGTGACAATCGCGACAGCCGTCCGCCGCGTGATTACTCTGCGGGTGGAGATCGTCCGCCTCGTCCGGCTTTCAACAGCAACGCGCAGGCTTTCACCCGCTTGTTCCTCAATCTGGGCGCGATGGATTCGGTCACGCCGAGGGAAGTTGCCGGAGCCATCTACCGCAGCGCCAATCTTCCGCAAGGCGCGCTGGGCAAGATCGAGATCTACGAAAAGTGCAGCTACGTCGGCGTGCCGCCGGAATATGTGGATCAGGTGATGGATGCCGTCTCGCAGACCAACTGGCGCGGACGTCAGTTGCGCATGGATCTCGCGGAACGGCAGGAATTTGAAGAGCAGCGTCGTGGTTTCGACCAGCGCGGCGGCGGTGGCGGTGGACGCGGCTTTAGCAGACCTTCATACGGTAGAAAACCTGAAGGCGGTGGAAAATTCGGCGGCCCGCCTCCGGGCGAACATGCCGCAGAGCCCCCGGCCAAGCCGAAGAGCCAGTTCGAATGGAGCGCGGACGAGGGTTGGGAGTGAATCAACGTCTGCCGCGCCAGGCCGATAATATCATTCCCGCGCCGCCAACAACAAACAGACACGGAAACCAGATGGAGTAAAGCGCCGCGCGCGTGGCGTGCTCCAATACGGCGAAATCCGGTTGCGCAGGATTCACGAAACACGTCGTTTCCCGCCCCGGTGGATATTTCTCGTTTAGCGCCACAGCTTTGCCGCGATCCGTTGTCGGTCCGTCCACGCGACCGATGCGCGGGCTTTCATGCCGTGTGCCGCCGAACATGTAGCGATA
This sequence comes from Verrucomicrobiota bacterium, assembly GCA_043758025.1. GTDB lineage: Bacteria > Verrucomicrobiota > Verrucomicrobiia > Verrucomicrobiales > Verrucomicrobiaceae > VFKE01. Next base: position 10,471 of record JAYVOH010000036.1, on the reverse strand, counting down.
GCGGATGCCCGCCCGGTAGCTGATCGGCGAGTTCGGCGTGGCGTGTTCCGTGAGCAATTCCGAGAACGTGATGAGGCAGGGAGTGGGCGTCCAATGCCGCGTTTCCTCAGCGCGCAGGTAACTGTTCCAGAGCACAGCCACGAAGATCAGACCGGGAATGACCAGCACCAAGCCGAGAGCTGTCTTGAGCAGGCGGGCGCTGGCTGATGAGACGTTTTCTGACATGACGAAAGCATGGAGATGTCCGGCGCGGTGTCGAGCGCAACCTCTGGAATGAGGAATCGTAAAATATTCAGCGCGCCTATCCGCAGGCTCGCTAGTTTGCGGGACTTTTTTCAGACATTGAACGTTTGCATGTCCGCCGCCACCGATAACGTCGAATGGATTTTACGCGAGCCTGACCCGGCTTTGCTGGCGGCTTTGTCGAATTCTGAGCCTGGCGCATCGCTGCATCCGCTGACGCGCTGCCTGCTCGCGCTGCGGGGCGTCGAGGACGTGGAGGATTTTCTGGAGCCGCGCCTGGCGAGCTTGTCCGATCCTTTTGAGCTGCCACAATTGGAAACTGCGGCACGTCGTATTTTGCAGGCAGTGGATAAAAAAGAGCGGGTGATACTTTTCGGCGACTACGATGTGGATGGAATTACATCCATCGCGCAGCTCACGCTCGCCTTGCGGGCTTATGGACTGGAGCCGGGCATGTTTCTGCCGCATCGCATGGATGAAGGCTACGGGTTGAGCCGGGATGGACTGGCGCGGTGTTTTGAGGAACTGGGCAAGCCCGATTTGCTGGTCGCACTGGATTGCGGCACCAGCTCGGTAGCGGAAGCGGCGTGGCTGCGCGAGCAGGGCGTGGACTGCGTGATCGTGGATCATCACGAACCGGGCGCATCACTGCCTGAATGCGTGGCCTTGTTGAATCCCAAGCTGACTGACGCGAAGACCGTCTATTGCACCGCAGGATTGGTTTTCAAATTGCTGCACGGATTGCAAAAGCTCCGTCGGCTCCCGGACTTTGATTTGCGAGAGCAGCTTGACCTGGCAGCGCTCGGCACGGTGGCGGACCTCGTGCCGTTGCGCGGTGAGAATCGGTTGCTTGTTCGGAAGGGATTGGAAAAAATCGCCGACACCAAGCGTCCCGGCTTGCGCGCGCTCAAGGCCATCGCGGGCGTCACCGGCTTTATCGAATCTCATCACATCGGCTACCGTCTGGGGCCGCGATTGAATGCGTCGGGCCGGCTGGATCACGCGAAGGCTTCGCTGGATTTGCTCTTGAGTGAAGAGGCCGAAGAAGCCGGAGAAATTGCCGCGCTTCTGGATGGACTGAACCGCGAACGGCAGGACGTGGAAAGCCGCGCCCAGATCGAGGCCACGGAAATGATCAATGCCGACCCTGCGCTGGCGGAGGCGGCGTGCATCGTGCTCGGCTCTTCGTCGTGGCATCCGGGTGTCGTCGGCATTGTGGCCTCGCGCATCATGCGGGACTTTCACCGGCCCGCGTTGATGCTGGCCTTTGATGAGAATGGCCAGGGCCGTGGCAGCGGCAGGAGCGTGCCGGGGGTATCGCTGGTGGACGCCCTCAACGAATGCCGTCATCTGTTGCTAAAGGGCGGGGGTCACGCGATGGCGGTTGGAGTTTCTATCGAATATAAAAATCTCGCGGCTTTTCAAACGGGAATGGCGCGCGCTGTGGAACAGCAGATGAGCGCCGACCAGTTCCGCGCCCGGCTCGAGGTGGATACAGAGTGCCGACTTTCTGATCTTCAAGAATCTTTTTTAAATGAGTTCACCCAGATTGGGCCTTTCGGGATGGGAAACCCGGAACCCGTCTTTCTCATCCGCAATGTGGAGCCGAGACTGCCGGGTCAGGTTCTCAAGGACAAACACTGGAAACTAATGCTCCAGCAGGGCGGCATGATGCTTTCGGCCATCTGGTTCAATGCGCCCATCGGCAAGGCGCCGCCCACGCCTTGGGATGTAGTCGTGAAGCTCCAACGCCAATTTTGGCGTGGCCGTGAATCATGGTCGCTACTCATCAGCGACGCGCGCCAAGCCCAGTGATGAGGTGCTTAGTCCTTTGAGGCTCTGACTTTAGCCGTCTCGACAGACTGTGGGCGGAACAGGGCTTTGTGAAATGTTATCGCGATAGACACGACACCAAGGACAAGGGCAAAGGCTCTTACGGGCTGATCTAAAATCAAAGGAGTCGGCGGCAATGCGGAAAGAGATGCCTCAACAGCATTTTCCGCATGACTGATCACGGCGAAAAAGAAGGAGAGCAGTCCGATGAAATATTTGCGCATGCATTTAAAACATCAGATCGCGCGCTTCTTTACAAGACTAAAACGCGAAATTCGCAATTAAGCTCTTAACATAGACAGACCATCAACCGCATATGGGAATCAATTGCGCGGCCTGCCATGCGGGTGCATGATCCGGCTTCATTTTCCCCATCATGCTTCTCAATCAACAACCCCGCACTGTTCGCATCGGCCTGGCCGGATTGGGAAACGTGGGTCTGGGGGTTTATAAAAATCTGCTGAAGAACGGAAGCCTGCTCCTCCAACGCACGGGTTTTGATCTGAAGATCGTCAAAATTGCCGTGCGCAGCCCGGACACCAAACGGGATGCCTCGGTGCCGGTCGCGCTGCTGACCGACAACTGGCGCGAGCTGGTCGCAGACAAGGAGATTGAAGTAGTCGTCGAACTCATCGGCGGAACCAGCGACGCCTTTGATCTGGTCAGCGCCGCATTGCGCGCAAAGAAGCCTGTCATCACGGGAAACAAGGCCCTGCTCGCGGAGCGCGGCCAGGAACTTTTCAAACTCGCGGAGGAAAACGGCGTGCCGATCTACTTCGAGGCGGCCGTCGCCGGCGGCATCCCGATCATCCAGACAATCCAGGAGGGCTTCGTCGGAAATCACATCCGCAGCATCCACGGCATTATTAACGGCACCTGCAATTACATCCTCAGCCGCATGACCGCCGAGGGTGTCGGTTATCAGGAGGTGCTAGCTGACGCCCAGCGGCTGGGCTTTGCCGAGGCTGATCCCACGCTCGACGTCAGCGGTTGGGACGCGGCGCACAAGGCTATTATCCTGGCCTCGCTCAGCTACGGTTTCTGGATCAAGCCGGGGGACACGTTTGTTCAAGGCATCGAAAATATTTCGCAGACTGACATTCGTTTCGCTGCGCAACTTGGTTACACCATCAAACTTCTCAGCGTCATCCGCGCCGATGAAAAAGGCCGCGTCGAGGTGCGCACGCAGCCGTCCCTTGTTCCGCAGAAGCACGTGCTCGCCAGCATCGGCGGTGCGTTCAATGCAGTCCTCGTCCACGGTGACATCGTGGGCGAAACACTTTTCTACGGCAAGGGCGCGGGTCAGGATCCAACTTCGTCGAGTGTGATCAGCGACATCGCCGAGGCCGCCGCCACATTGCACTACGGATCGCGCCACAGCGGCTTCGTCCCTCACGGTCTCTACGGCAAAAGCAAGCCTGTGGATGAAACCGTTTCAAATTTTTATGTGCGACTCACCGTCGCTGACAAGCCCGGTGTGCTCGCTCGTGTCGCGACCGTGTTCGGCGACAGCTGCATCGGCATCTCGTCCATCATCCAGCCCGATGAACCGGAGGGCGACACCACGCCGCTCATCTTCATGCTCGACGCCGCAACGCTGCGTAACGTGCGCGCCGCCATGAAAGCAGTCGCCGCGCTCGATTGCGTGCATGAGGAGCCGAGCTGGCTGCGCGTGGAGACCATGAACGAAGCTGCGTCCTAACCGTTCACGAATCGGGCTGTGATTCGATGAGCCAGACTCTTCCGAACATCAACCGCGCCTACGGCGGTTCATTGCGCGATCTCACGCTGTTGAATCTTGTCGTTCTCGCCTGGGGCTTCACTTCGATCCTGGGCAAGCTGATCTCCATTCCCGCCGTCGAAGTCACCGTCTGGCGCACCGGATTCGCCGCGATCGGACTGTTGTTGATCTGCCGCTTTCGCAGCCTCAGTCTCATCGTGCCGCGACGCGACGCGCTCGCCTTTCTCGGCACGGGAGTGATTATCGGCTGGCATTGGGCGACGTTTTTTTTATCAGCGCGACTCTCCACCGCGTCGGTGTGCCTTGCCGCGATGCCCACCGGCATGTTGTGGTGTTCCTTGATCGAACCGCTGGTGAATCGCACCCGCAAATGGAGCAAGGTGGAACTGGTCACGGGACTCGTCACCATCGTCGCAGTCTGGATCATCTATCGCTTTGAGTTCAGGCATTGGCTCGGTTTCACGGTCGGTCTGACATCGGCTTTTCTCGCCGCCATCTTTGGCGTGATGAACAAACAGCTGACCACACGCCATCCGCCTGCCGTGATGTGTTGTTACCAGATGGTCGGCGCATGTATCTCGTGCCTGGCTTTGCTGCCATTTTTAAGCACACCCACCTTTGCCCTTCCCGCCGGGATGGATTGGCTTTGGTTGGTCTTACTATCGCAAGTCTGCACGGTTGCCGCCTACGTCGGTTATCTTGATGTGCTGCGCCGGGTGTCCGTTTTCACGGTGAACGTGGTCTATAATCTCGAACCCGTTTACGGCATCCTGATGGCCGCCATTATTTTCGGCGAGAAGGAACGCATGAGCGGCGGCTTCTATTTCGGCGCGACGATCATCGTCGCCTCGGTCGTCGCCCTACCGGTGATGAATCGCCTCACGGCAAATCAAAATGCCGTAAGTGAAGAACCACCTGCGACATCAGGATTGCCGTAGCGCACGATAATCCGAATGATCCGGCACGCGCCGATGATAATCGCCCGCAGCATAGCCACGCAGCAAAAGATCAGCCGAGGCCTCGCTCATTGCCACCGGCACATTCCACAGCACTGCAACCCGCAGCAGCGCCTTCACATCTGGATCGTGCGGCTGTGCCGCCAGCGGATCCCAAAAGAAAATGAGCACTTCCATCCGTTGTTCCGCGATCTCCACGCCGATCTGTAAATCGCCCCCCAACGGCCCGCTGAGAAACTTCTTCACCGGCAGCCCCAGTTCCTTCTCGATCATCGCGCCCGTCGTGCCCGTGCCGCATAGTTTCCACGCCGCGAGCTGTTCGCGATGCTCCTTTGCCCAACGCAAAAGAGCTTGCTTGCAAGAATCATGGGCGACGAGTCCGAGGGTGGGCATGGCTATTGCTGGTTTTGGGCAAACCCCTTGAGGGCCAATCCAAGATTGGTTGTGGCTTCAAACACAAACCCCTTCCCGCGCTTTCTCTTTTGGAGAAAGTGAAGGTTCGCCAACCCAAGCAAATCCGATCTTGCGGTGAAATAGGAAATGTCGTGACTTGCGCGGTGGCTTTCGATGGTGAAGACGGTTCCGGGATGTCGTATGGCGCGATTGAGGATTGCTTCCTGACGATGATTGATGTCATCCCTTCCTCGAAGAGCTGCACTTAGCTGCTTGGTTTCTAGTGTTTTGCGTTTGATGTAATCATGCAGCGCATCCACTGCTTTGCGGATAACCTGAAGCTGATGAATGATGAAGTAGTTCAGGTCATTGTCGTCCGTCTCGGTGTGTAGAAATGCCCGCGCATAATTCGTCTGCGATTTGTTTAGGATTTGCGAGATGGAGACAAATTCAAAGAGCCAGAATTCGCGCCTGAGCATTAGCCAGTAAAATAAGGCGCGTGCTGTCCTGCCGTTGCCATCTTTGAAAGGATGGTCATAGGCGAGCCAGAAGTGCAGAATGATGGCCCGAATCACTGGATGAAGAAAGTGCTGATCACCATCCGGTGCATTGGCAAACTCACACATCATCTTCATTCGTTCGGGCAGCTCGAATGAGGGCGGTGGAACATGCAGGATTTCACCCCTGTCATCCTCCACACAAATGGTCTCATCTTTGCGACGGAAGCGACCCGCAGCACTTTCATCATCAAGAGTCTCCTGCGTGATGAGCCGGTGAATTTCAAACACCAAATCTTTTGTGAGAGGTTTGTTCCTCCACTCCGCAAGCTGCCGCATGGTGAGGTAATTATTTAGGATCATGCGCTCGCTTACATCGAGTGGTGGCCGTCCGGTGCGCAACATATCCCGGGCCACCTCTCTCGTTGTGGCCGCCCCTTCGAGTTGGCTGGAGGTAATTGCTTCCTCCATCAGTGAGGAAACATGATACTGGTTTCGTGTTTCTTGATTGGGGATTTGTTCTCCCATGCTGACGCTCCCTCCCGCACGCAAATCTACGTCATGGAGAAATGCCAGAATCGGGTCTGTGGTAAAATAGCGAAAGGCTTGCTTTTTTTGATCTTTTAGGGGCAGATGTCGATACTGCGCGATCCGTCCTAGTTTCAGTCCAATCCACCACTCTTGGTTAGTCAAGCCGGGGGGGGGGGTGCGGTGCCGGATTTCATCCCAATGCCAATATTCTTCAGTTGGTCTGATCGCCGCCAACACGACCGCGAACCGTTCCGGTGCGATGTTTTGCAGAAGCTGCTGAAAGTCGGGCGGTGTCTTGGGAACCTGCATTTATTGATTTACTATTGATTCGTGATGAATCAATAGTAAATCAATAGCAGCTAGCAAGCACACTGTTTGACTTGTGGCTCCATTCTAGTTGAACCGCAACATCTTGCGGTTCAAAGCATCACCTTCAAGAAAGGTGCGGTGCGGCTCTTCGTGCTCTTTGCTACTTCCTCCGGGGTGCCGATGGCGACGACTTCACCGCCGCGTTCGCCGGCTTCGGGGCCGATGTCGATGAGGTGGTCGGCTTCGGCGATGACGTTGAGTTCGTGCTCGATGACGACGACGGTGTGGCCTTCGTCCACGAGGCGGTGGAGGATGTCGATAAGGCGGCGGACGTCGGCGTGGTGGAGGCCAATGGTTGGCTCTTCGATGAGGTAGAGATTGCGCTTGGTGGTCTTGAGACCCTTCATTTTCTCAGTTACGCTGCGGCCCTGGCCAGCGTTGAGTTCGGTGACAAGCTTTAAGCGCTGGGCTTCGCCGCCGCTGAGGGTGGGGCTGGGTTGGCCGAGCTGAAGGTATCCGAGCCCGGTGTCGGCCAGCAGTTGCAATGGCCGTTGGAGGCGTGGAATGCTCGCAAAGAATTCGGCGGCCTCAGTGATGCTCATGCGCAGGACCTGGCCGATGTTTTTGCCGTTGTATTCGATCTCCAGCGTGGCGGCGTTGAAGCGCATCCCGTTACATGTCTCGCAATGCACGCGCGTGGTTGGCAGAAAATTCATCTCCACTTTGATCTCGCCGTTGCCGGAGCAAGTTTCACAGCGCCCGCCCTCGGTGTTGAAGGAGAAGCGGCCCGCATCAAATCCACGAGCGCGGGCCATGGGAAGCTGGGCGAACAATTTGCGGATGTCATCGAGGATGCCGACATAAGTCGCGGGACAAGAGCGCGAGGTCTTGCCGATGGGCGATTGATCGACTTCGTAAACGGCAGTGATGTTCTCCGCGCCATGAAGTGCGCTCCAAGTTTTTGATTCTTGGCTCTTGTTTCTTGGTTTTGCCAAGGCGTTCTTAACAGCAGGAAAAAGCGACGCGCGCATGAGCGAGCTTTTGCCGCTACCGCTGACGCCGGTGAGGATGGTCAAACGACCGAGCGGAATGCTCGCGTCCACGTCGCGCAGATTGTTTGCGCTCGCGCCTTCGAGCTTCAGCCAGCCGTCTTTCGCGCTCTTCTTTGGCAAGGCACGGCGCTCGCCACGGAGCGGATGCTTCATCACTTCCCGCAAAGACTTGCCGGTGACGCTGGCTTTATTCTTCTGAATCTCTTTGATCGTGCCCATCGCGGTGACTTCGCCGCCATGGCGACCGGCACCGGGGCCAAGGTCGATGATCGTGTCTGCGCGGCGCATGGTTTCTTCATCGTGCTCCACGACGAGCAGCGAGTTGCCCTTGTCGCGCAAGGCGATGAGCGTGTTGAGCAATGCTTCGTTATCGCGTGGATGGAGGCCGATAGTTGGCTCATCTAGCACATACAAAACGCCGCGCAGATTGGAGCCGAGCTGTGATGCCAGGCGGATGCGCTGGGCTTCGCCCCCACTGAGCGTGTCGGCACTGCGATTGAGCTGCAAGTAACCCAGGCCGACCTCGCGCATGAAGCGCAGGCGTTGCTCGATTTCCGTCAAGATGTCGCGCGCGATTTCATGCTGAGTGCCGGTGAATTTTAACTTCGCCACGCACTCGCCGCCGCGCTCGGCAGACAAGGCCACGATCTGTTCCAGCCGCGCGCCTTTGACTTGCACGGCGCGCGCAATGGGATTGATGCGGCTGCCATGACATGCGGCGCAGGTCACATGCGAGTGCTCCCCGCTGTCGAATCTGCGCTCCTCCTCCATCTCGGCCTCCAGCAAAGAAACATCGTCGCGGCGCTCGGCATGCGGTGTGGCAACGGTGACGCCGAAGCCCCGGCAGGATTTGCACCAGCCGTGCGGGCTGTTGAAGGAGAACAATCGCGGATCGAGTTCTTCGAACGACATCGCGCAGTTCGGACAGCTCATCTCGGTGTTGAGCACTTGGATGGACTTGTCTGGCAGTCGCAGCTTCAACGTGCCTTTCCCCATCTTTAGCGCCTTTTCAATCAGGGGCCGCAACGCGAGGGCACTCATGCCGCGTTCCGTGTGAGCGATTACGGCGTCAATCGTGTGTTCCTTGAAGCGCTCGAGCCGCGAGAAGTTTGCGGTGTCCTTGAAGGCACCGTCCACGAGCAGCGTTTCGATGCCGTGTTTGCGCGCGTGATCGGCGATTTCGTTATGGAACCCTTTTCGTGCCTTCACGAGCGGGGCCATGATGTGGACGAGCGAATTCTTTGCGAGTTCCTCCACGGTTTTGACCACCGCGCTCACGCTCTGCTTTTCCACCGCGATGTTACAGTTAGGGCAGTATTGCGTGCCGACCTTCGCGAACAACAAGCGCAGGAAATGATAAACCTCCGTGATGGTAGCGACGGTGCTCTTGCCGCTACCGCGCGACACACGCTGCTCAATCGCGACGGTTGGCGGCACGCCAGTGATGAGATCCACCTCGGGCTTCTCCATCTGCTCGACGAACGTGCGCGCATAGACCGACATGCTGTCGAGAAAGCGTCGCTGCCCTTCGGCAAAGACGAGATCAAACGCGAGCGATGATTTGCCGGAGCCGCTGAGGCCGGTGACGACGACGAGCTGGTCGCGTGGGATGTCGAGGGAGATGTTTTTTAAGTTATGTTCCCTCGCTCCTCTAATCGAAATGGCATTCGTTAAAGTAAATTCGTTCCCCGTTTTCTGTTTTCCGTTTTCCGTGGAATACGCGCGATATTGAGATGCTGCTTCTTTTACGGAACACGGGAAACGGGAAACGGATAACGCTGGTCCGAGGTATCTCCCCGTCCACGATTTCTCACATGCAGCGACATTTTCCGGCGTTCCGCACACAACGATCTCCCCGCCGGTCGCACCGGCTTCGGGGCCGAGGTCAATGACCCAGTCGGCGCATTTGATGACTTCGATGTTGTGCTCGATGACGAGAATGCTGTGGCCTTCGTTCACGAGTCGCTGCAGAAGCTTCATGAGCAGGGCGATGTCGTCGAAGTGCAAGCCGGTGGTTGGCTCGTCGAGGAGGAAGAGCGTCTTCTTGTCGGAAGATCCAGGCTCAAGCAGATGACCGATAAGTTTTAAGCGCTGCGCTTCGCCACCGGACAGTGTATTGAGCGGCTGGCCAAGACGCAGGTAGCCGAGGCCCGCTTCACAGAGCAAGCTCATCGAGTTCACGACGGACGCAGCCTTTTTTGAATCGATCGCGGCGAAGAACATCACCGCCTCCTCGATGGTCATGCAGAGCACGTCGTGGATGCTTTTGCCTTCGAGCTTGATGCGCAGCGCGTGCGGCTGGTAGCGTTTACCTTCGCACTCGGGGCACGTGACGTAGAGATCGCTGAGGAACTGCATCTCGATCTTTTCGAAGCCATTGCCCCAGCAGCGCGCGCAGCGTCCGTCGCCGCTGTTGAAACTGAAGAACCCTGGCGTGATGCCTTCGGTCTTCGCGTCCTCGGTTTCGGCAAAGAGCTGACGGATGGCTTCGAACGCGCCGACATAAACGGCGGGCGTGCTGCGCGGCGTGCGGGCGAGCGGACTCTGGTCCACCATCACAATGGAGCCGACCTTGTCGCCGCCCTCGATGGACTTCACACGACCAGGCTCGTCCTCGATGCTCTCACCGCGCTGGCGCAGCATGTTTCGGTAGAGCACATCGTGCACCAGCGTGCTCTTCCCGCTGCCGCTCACGCCAGTGATGCAACACAACACGCCGAGAGGGATGTCCGCGGTGAGATTCTTCAGGTTGTGCTGGCGCGCGCCGATAATGCGCAACGCGTGACCACGTTTTGTGCTGCGACGTTTCGCGGGCACCAGGATGCTCTTACGGCCAAACAAATAATCACCGGTCAGGGTAGCGCGACATTCCGATGTCGCGTCTGGGGCGCGCGTCGCGACATCGGAATGTCGCGC
>JAYVOH010000035.1:0-2256 GCA_043758025.1 Verrucomicrobiota bacterium | reverse complement strand
GCTGGTTTGTGTAAGGTTGGGAGGGATGTCTATAAAGGAGCGGTTTGCCGGTTTGTCAACGAATCCAAACCGAAACTGCCTGCCTCATTTTGGCGGCTCCACCACCATAACATCCTGCAAAACTACCGCCGCGTGCGCTGGATCGCTGGTCACCAGACTGGCAAGCGTCACCCCGCTTTCGCGCCGCACAATGTGCATGGAGCGCAGGTCAAGGCCCGCATCTTTCAATCTCATGGCCACGCCAGCCAGCGCGCCTGGCTTGTCTTCCAGTCGCACGAGCAACGCATCCTGGCTGACGGCTTTGAAACCATGATCACGCAACGCCCGCAGCGCTTCGTCGTATTTGTCCACCTTCAACACTATGAGTCCGCGATCCTCCACGCCCTCGATGTCGAATTCCTCGATGTTCACGCCGTGCTCCGCCAATGCGGAAGCGATGGCTGCAGCAGCGCCGATTTCGTTGCGCACAAGAACAGTGATCTGTTTCATGAGTTGGCGTCAGGTTGAGTTGAGAGGGCTTTCGCGAAATCAGCGGCGAACTCATCAATCACCGTCTCCGTGACATGCGGCAAAGTAATGATATGACCCACACCTTTCTTCGGCGCGATGATCCATTTTTTCATCACCGACTCCGGGGGACGCGGGAACACGACGGTCAGTGAGTTCTCGTGACGCCAGGCAGTGACGCCGATGGTCTTCAGTTTTTCGATGGCGTAGTCCGCGAGAAAAAGACTGCGATGAACCAACTGCGTAAGGCCCTCGCTGCTCAGCGAGCGCAACCGATACCAGAAAAACAGCGGCGCAATCGCACTGCGTGATCCGGCGATGGTGGTATCCAGCGCGCCGATGTATTCAATGCTGCGCGCGATGCGATCCACGTTCTTCTTGCGGGCCATCACCACGCCGCAAGGCAGGGGCGAGCCGAGCAGCTTGTGCCCGCTGATGGAAATGCTGTCCGCGCCGTCCGCGAAATCCCACGGTTGCGGTTTCTCCACAAACGGCAGAATCATTCCGCTCAAGGCAGCATCCGCGTGGATGTAACCATCCGGGATCGCGAGATCATCCATGATGTTGCGAATTTTTGTGATGTCGTCCACCGCGCCTTTCATCGTCGTGCCGATGTTCGCGAAGATGATCGGCGGCACATCGCGATGGATGCGCAGCGTCTCGCGCAAATCCGCGTAATCAATCTGCCCGTCGGGCTGGCTCTTGATCATGATGTTGCGCATGTGCTGGAGGCGGAGAATTTTTGCCACGCTGTAATGCGTGTCCTCGGAGAAATAGCAGATACCCTCCGGGAACATCTCGCGGGCGACATAGAGTCCATACATGTTCCCCTCCGTGCCCCCGCTCGTCACATAGCCCCACCAGCCATCGGTGGGCGCGCGTGTCAGCCGGGCAAATTCTTCCACGACTTCGCGTTCAAGCTCATGCGTGTTCAGGCGGTAATTGGAGCCAGTGAATGGATCGCCCACATTGTTCGCCGCGAACTGAAGAAAGCGAAAAACTTCCGAGTAGTCGAAAGCCTGATTGCAGGGGTAGCCGATGTTGCGTGCCGCTTGAGCTGACAATTCAGCGAAGAGCGCATCAAGTCGCGCGCGGTCTTTTTGACAAAGTGATGGAACGGGATCGGTCACGTCAGGAGGGATTCGTGGCTTTAACGATACACGTCTCCGCGATGTCGCACGCGATAGATTTTCACAACGCGGATGGCGTCCGCGATTTCGTAGAGGACTCGATATTCACCGACACGGACACGCCAGTCGTTTGCGCCGCCCTTGAGCTTCTTCGCACCAGACGGTCTTGGATTTTTTCCGAGACCATGAATGGCTAACACCACGCGGGTGTGAACTTCATGCGAGAGACGACGCATGTCCTTCTCCGCTGCGCGCTCAATGAAAATTTCAAACACGGTCGCGACGTTTTTCGGCAAGATATTCTGAAAATGGGCGGAAAGTTTGTTTTCCCTGCCTAGCCTTTTTTATAGCACGAACGTCATCCACGTCTTCGAGACGCTCCAGCAGTTCGCAATACTTCTTGATAGGAAGAATGACCGAAACTAGTTTCCCCCGGCGGGTGATCATTTCCGGTTCTGCGCTCATGGTCTTCATTGTGCAAAGTAGTTCATGTCTGCCGCGTGGCAAGATGGTTCAATAATCGTTCCTGAACATGCATCACAACGGCAGCGGATGATCCTCGCCGATGATCTGCACCTCAGTCTCGAGCGCGATGCCGCGCTCCTGAAGTGCGGCTTGC
>JAYVOH010000034.1:0-17726 GCA_043758025.1 Verrucomicrobiota bacterium | reverse complement strand
ACGAGTGGCTCACCGGAAAAATCTACCTCAACATGAAACCCACTGACACGCCCCAAACTTGATCGCCACACTTTTACAGAATAAAATTTGCGCCGCCCTTATGAGTTTCATTGTCCGGCTCGTCGCCGGACGCATCAGGTGGTGGCCAAATATTCCAGTCTACGGTGCCAGATGATCCTATTGGTATCGATAGAGAGGAGGCATTTTTTAATGAACTCACAATCGACCATCCTGCTTCCTTGATCTTAAAATTCACTTCCACTTCAACCGCAGTGATTGCTTTATCCAGTTTACCAATGACAAGCGCACCGTTCGCATTGCCTTCAATTCTATAGCTGCTTGGCGACTTGAGGGAGAGTGTGGCGGTTCCTTTGCCCGCCAAGTCAATATCGACTGAATCAGCCGCTTGCAACTGATGCCATACAAATGTAAAAAACAAAGCCATGAAAGCCTGCCATGTTTTGATTGATACTCGCGGTTATCTAAACTTGCGGTCGAGTCTGGTCGCATAAGTGGACAAAAGTTGTTTGAGCCATACCATCAGAAAGTTCGATGTCAAGAATGGACAGATGACTGCGAGGAGCGCGACTTTCAAAATCTTATCCCTTCCGCCAAAAGCGCCTGGTGTGCGTCGCATCTTCTTCATGGCCCTCTGAAATTGATCCTTCTGGCAAGCTTCCTTGGCTGGGCGGTGCCGCTTCACGCCCAGCAGCGCCTAGTGCCGCCCGCTCCTCCAGGCAAGCCTGAATTGAATGAGTATATGCGCGACTGCTGGAAGGAGGACTACACGCCCTTCCGGCGCAAGTGGACGCGCAACAGCGATTACAAGAGCGTCGTCGCGACCATCGTGCGCACGCGAGGCTGGGTGCATACCATGAGAACTGACGATGCCAAGACCTTCACCATCGATGACCGTGATCTTCTTCCCAACGACCGGCAGTGGAGCGAGCGCACGGTGATCCGGGGGAAAATCGAACCTTTTGAGCAGAGTGCAGAGAACACCGAGACTTTAAGGAAGGCAGGGCTGCGCAGCTTTATTTACACACGCCCGGATCTGCCGGAAGAGATTACGGGAGTGCCGCCGGAACGGCTTCAGTTGCGCTTCCTGCTCTACACTCCGCCCGAAGCGGTTGTGCATGGCGCATCCTTGCCGCTAATCGTTTATCTGCATGGCACGAATGCGCGCGGCACGGACAATTTTAAAAACTACTCGCTGGGCGGGCGGACGTTTCAATACTTCATTGCCCACGACTGGCAGAAACATATGCCCTGCTACGTGCTCATCCCCCAGAGCGATGTCAAAAATGACTGGTGGTTTGAAAGCAGCGCCGACAACCCTTCCAAACCAACCGTCCTAACCGGGCAGGTGATCGACGTGCTGAAGGCGACGAGCGAACCAGCCATCGACATATCGCGGCTGTATGTCACAGGATATTCAGGCGGCGGGTTCGGCTGCTATGAATTCCTGCGGGTATTCCCGGGCAAGTTCGCCGCAGCCGTGCCCATTGCCGCCTACAACGACATCTGCATGCAGTTTCGCCGCGCGAACGTGGCACCGGTGTGGCAGTTTATTCACGAAAAAGACCCCTCGCTCTACTGGCGAGACATCCGCTGGGAGCTAGCCATCTGGAAAAACCTGAACGTGGAGCACCGGATCACCATCGTGGAGGGTAGTGCCGATCACGTCTCATGGAACGACCCGAAGCAGGCGGAGGAATTCCGTCGCTGGCTCAAAAACCAGAAGCTCAAAAAAGTGACTTATCCCAGCGACCCATCCGAAGTGGCCAAGGAGGAGTAGATTTTCACGATATGGCGGCAGAACAGCAGTAGTGTTGATTTTTTTCTTATCGCAGGCCGTATGCCCGCGCTAGCTTCGCTTCAATGTCCGCGCCCGTCGTTATTTTCAACCGCAGAACCCAGGCTCTCGAAACCGAGGTCATCTATGGCGAGAAACCATTGCGCTGGATTTACGAAAGCCCGCTAGGCCGCGCGGCGCTGTGGTTGCTGGTGAAGCGCGCTGTTTTTTCGCGCTGGTATGGCTGGCGCATGAACCGGACCGCGAGCCGCGCCATGATCGCGCCATTTATTGAACGCTACGGCATTGATGTTAACGAGATGGCGGACGCGCCGGAGAGCTTCCCGCACTTCAACGCCTTTTTTTCCCGCAAGCTCAAGCCCGCCGCGCGTCCGCTGGCGATGGATGCGGACACGATCATTTTTCCGGCGGACGGAAGGCATTTTGCGATCCCGAACATTGCTGCCAACGACGGCATCTTCATCAAAGGCGTCCGCTTTAATCTGGCCGCGCTGCTTGACGACGCGGCGCTGGCTGGACGGTTCGCGGGCGGTGCCTTGCTTATCTCACGACTCTGCCCGGTGGATTATCATCGCTTTCATTTCCCCTGCGCCGGAACGCCAGGTGAGCCGCGCATGGTCAATGGGCCGCTCTATTCGGTGAATCCGATTGCGCTCCGGCAGCGACCGGGAATTTTCTGGGAAAACAAACGCTACGTGACGGAGCTGGAAACGCCTGATTGCGGCACGGTGCTGTTCATGGAAGTCGGCGCGACCTGCGTGGGCAAAGTGGTGCATACCAGCCGGTCGCATCAGCCCGTAACCAAGGGCGAGGAGAAAGGATTTTTTCTGTTTGGAGGATCAAGCGTCATTACGATTTTCGAGCCGGGACGCGTGAGGTTTGCCGATGATCTGCTGGAGCACAGCGCGCAAGGTCGTGAAGTTTATGCGCGGATGGGTGAAGCGGCGGCGAGAGCGCGGTGACGGGGATTTTTCTGTTGGTGATCAGGCGAAACGCCTGATCGACGCACTAGCTGAAAGCCTGTGCCACAAAAAAGCCGCATCCACGATTAAGCGGATGCGGCCAGATGAATCGGAACGGATGCACCGTTCAGAAGAGTCGCTTACTTCTTGTGATGAGCTTTGAACTCTTCAAGTGTGACCTTGCCATCACCGTTGGCGTCGAGCTTCTTGAAGCCCGCTTCGGCCTTGGCGGCGTCTGGTTTGCCTGCTTTGTATTCTTCGAGGCTGATGTCGCCGCTGCCGTCTTTGTCGAATTTCTTGAATGCTTCTTCAGGGGTGGCCTTCGGCTTGTCGCCAGCGGGCTTCTTTTTGTCGGCAGCTTGAAGGGAAACAGCGCTGCTGAGAGCGAGGATGCAGAGGGTCGTGATGATTTTCATTTAGGATTTTATTATTTTGATGTTTGATTACTGAGACCAATCGCACCGGGATCCGGGGCGGCTGGCGGTCTCGTAAAACGTGAGACCGCATAGTTAGTTGCATTAAACTGCGAAAATCTTCAATAGAATCGCAAATATTTTTCGGCGCTGATCAAAGCAACCTCGCGCCCGCCTCGGCGAGCGGGCTGCGCTCGCCTTTGACCAGCGGGATATGAGCGGCAAAGGGCTGGCCGCGCAGGCGTTGCCGGGTGTAAACGAGGCCGTTGCTGCGGCTGTCCACATACGGGTTGTCAATCTGTCCCGGATCGCCCACGAGCACTAGTTTGCTCCCGCGCGACATGCGCGTGACCACGGTCTTGGCCTCCAGCGGGGTGAGTTGCTGGGCTTCGTCGAGAATGAAGAATCGCTCTGGGATGCTGCGTCCCCGGATGTAGCAGAGCGCCTCGACCTCGATGATTCCGCTTTGAATTAGTGGATCGTAAGGTGCTGTCGAGCCATCGGACGTCATCGGCATCGGCGGGTCGAAACGGGAAGGTTGGCGAGTTTTCTTTTTTGTGAACGCCGGGTTAGGCACCTGGCGCATCAGCAAATCCAGCGCATCGTAAATCGGTTGCAACCAAGGACGCATTTTTTCCTGCAAGGAACCGGGCAGGAACCCGATCCCCTGTCCCATGGCCACGATGGGGCGGCTCACGGTCAGCCCGCTGTAGCCGTGGGCGAATACTTGTGCGAGTCCCGCCGCCACCGCGAGCAAGGTCTTGCCAGTTCCGGCCTGGCCGTAAGCCGTGACCAGAGAGATTTCTGGATCCATCAAGGCATCTATGTAGCATTGCTGACCGAGATTCATCGGTTTGATGGGGCGGCCTTGCATGACGCGCAGGCTCTCAGGCACACGCAGCCGGATGAACTCACCGTCCGCAGTGTATCGCGCGGGCATGGTGGATTTTTCCGCGGTGGCCAGAAGAACATATTCATTCACCGCGAGCAATGGCGTGCGGTCAGAATCGATGGCGATCCGCCCGGAACTGCTGAAGCGCTGCATCTCGTGCTGAGAAATCGTGATCCGCGCAATATCAAGATTCGACACCTCACGCGGCTCCACTTTGTCATGCAAATAGTCCTCGCACTCCACGCCGACGGCGCGGGCCTTGAGCTGCATGTTAATGTCTTTGCTGACGAGGATGACCTTCTCCCCGATCTCCTCGGACAACCACAGGGCGCAGGCCAGAATCCGGTGATCCATCTGTTCCTGCGCTGGAAAGATGCGCTGAAAATTCTGTAACGACCGATGCTTCCGCGCGCGTTCGGGATCGAACACCACCAGCCGCAAGCTGCCGCCGCCCTGCGTGGGCACGCCCCCGGTCACATCTGCGTCCGGCGCGGCAAACACCTGCGTCAAAGCGCGATGCACCTCGCGGGCATTGGCACCGCGCTCGGTCAGTTCGTTTTTGAAGCGGTCCAGTTCGCTCAGGACATCCACGGGAATGCACACCGAGTTGTCTTCAAATTTTTGGAGGCAGGCCGGGTCATGAAGCAGCACATTGGTATCCAGAACAAAGGTTTTCACCTGAGTCGCTTTCGGAATTGGCAGACTTCCATTCCGTCCTGGTTTGCGAGCTTTACGGGAGCGTTGCCCGTTGCCCTCGGGTTCATTCATCTGCTTGGCTGCCGGGTATTTTTCACCGGGCAAGGAAGAGGGGGCGGAGAGAACGGGTTCAGAGAGCATGGGTTGGGGTTGGGTTGTTTGATTATCGCGCTGCAAAAGGCAACGCCGCCAGCAGAACAAAGTTCCGATGGCGGCGCAGAGGCGGATGAAAGGGGCATCCGAAAATTAATTAAGGTTAGTGAAGTATTTCTTGTTTCATCGGCGATGAGCAAGCAGAAAATATTTTTTGAGAGCGATTTTTTCTGCAAGATATTTTCCTTCGTGCGGGATTATGCCTTTGCTCGCAATTGCAAGCCGCCACTTTCAGGCCACATTGATACCCGCATGCTCTTTCGTCATTCCAAGGCCGATCTCTTCATTCCCGACCAGTGTGATCCCGACCAGTGTGATCCCGCCCAAGCCTTCGCTCGCGTCACGCATCTCGGCATTGTCTCGCATCAGGATGACTTGGAAATCGCCGCCTATCACGGCATCGCGGAATGTTTTCGCAACGATAATTACTGGTTCGGCGGCGGCGGCGTTACCAACGGTTCTGGCAGCCCGCGCGTCGGCCCTTACGAGCACTACACCGCTGCCCAAAGATCAGCGCCCGGAAAAAATCTACGGGTGCGAAGTCTGGCGCAAGCTCGACTGGCTGCTCGCCGAGGACAAGGAAATGCTCAAGGTGGACAACTATCCTCATCTCATCAGCGCACTGCTCGCTGTCTTCGATTCCCAGATCAGCGGCGGCAAACGCTATGATCTCGCCGAGGAAGGCCTGCGCCGTGCGAACGCGACTTACTTCGACTCCCACACCACGGATGACACCAGCCTGTTGACCTTTGCCATGGATCTCACCCCGCTGATTAAAGACGACTCACTGAGCGTGGAAGACTTCACGCTCAATTTCATCGACCGTCTGAAGAATGATGTGCGCGACCGGATCCGGCGCTTTCAGTGAAATGCGCGTCTCACATATGAATCTGAGTCTGAATCAAAAGAGTAAAAAGAAGCGATAAAGTATGCCTTACTTTTTAATTGCTCGGTAAGGCGATTGGGTGTTATTTCCGCCATGACCACCATCAAGCTGACCGCGAAACGGCAGGCCACCTTTCCGGAGGAAGTGTGCGCAGCGCTGGGCGTGAAGCACGGCGATCGGATCGAACTGGAAGCACGCACGTTAGGGAAGGAGCGCGTTTGGGTGTTGAAGCCCGTGGCCGACAAGGCTCGTTCCTGGTTTGGAGTCTTAAGCAAGTATGCCAGAAAATCCTCGCGTCCTTGGAGCCGGGAACGTGATGGTGATGCGACAGGACGAGCTTGGGCGGAGGAATCTGGCAAATGAAATGGGGGCTGGATACCTCGTTCATCATGCGCCTGCTCACCGGAGACCCGCCGGATCAGGCACAAGCCGCCGCTGCATGGCTGGCGAAACTTCGCCACAATGGCGAACGACCTTTGGTAAGTGATCTGGTCGTCGCCGAAACCTACTTCGCCCTCCAGTCGAGTTACAAGGTTCCCAAAGCGGAGGCAATAGCGGCCCTGCTGGAGTTTCTCAGCAGCGGCGATGTTGAGGCAACAGGTGCGGCTCCGGAGGTTTTGCGAACGGCCAATCTGGCCAATGCGAAACCCGGTTTCGTGGACCGGCTTATCCATGCGGCCTATGCAGACCAACAAGCAAGCCTGATCACTTTTGAAAAATCCGCAGGGAAACTGCCGAAGGTCAGAGTGCTTTCCTGAATCGTTGGCGGCGCACTCGCTTACTTTTGCGCGTCTTTCACGCTGTCCTCATCCCACTCCTCCATCAGATCGCGCAGTCGGCGCTTGAGGCCGAGCTTACGGACGGCGGAGAAACGGTCGATGAACAGGACGCCATTGAGGTGATCGGTCTCATGCTGGATGGCGCGACTAAGCAAGCCATCGGTCTCCAGAACGATAATGGTGCCGTCCATCAAAGTTAGCGTGGCTTTCAACGCGGCAGCGCGGCGGATGTCATCGCGCAGGTCAGGGAAGCTCAGGCAGCCTTCCTCCGCGGTGATTTTTTCTTTTCCAAATTCGAGCTGCGGATTGGTGAAGACCAGCGGCATGATGTCCTCCAGCTTTTTATCCTCGCCGTTGACCCGCACATAAGTCACGCATTCGGGATCATGCGATACATCCACGACTGCGAGTTGGAGGGCGACTCCCACCTGCTGCGCGGCCAGGCCAACACCGTGGGCGTGGCGCATGGTTTCCAGCATGTCCTCCGCCAACCGGCGGATGTCGTCAGTGACGACGGCGACCGGTTTGCCTTTGGTGCGCAGCACCAGATCAGGATAGAGGATGATGGGGAGGATCATGGAGAGAGATGCAAGACGGGAAGATTCAAGATGTCGTGATCGCTCGACACGGAGCAGACGCGAAATTCATCTCTTAAACCATTCTATCTTGAATCTTGCATCTTTTCCGCCGCGCGTTGGATGCGGGCGGGGACATCGCCGATGGAGAAGCCGGCGGCCTTGAGGGCGTCCCAGGTTTTCACCAGCAGTCCCAGCGGGGCGTCCTGGTCGGCCTGTAGCTCCAGCTTGAGACCGGGCGTGACGGCCTTGAGTTCTTTCAGCGCGTCTGCAAGTCCGGCCTCGGCTGTTTCATTGCCATCGAGATAAATTTTTTTGTCTTTGGTGATCGCGATGGTCTTGCGCGACTCCTTCGCCGGCACGGCCACGCCAAGGGCGCCCGATTGGGGGAGGCTGATCTGGAGATAATGGGCTTTCTCCGCCTTCTTTTTGAACGTGGTGGTGGCGATGAAGAACATCAGGAGCACCACGAGGATGTCCACGAGAGGCACAATGGGGATGATGGGCGAGGCCCGTTTGCGACGGCGAAGATCCATAGCGCGCTATCGAAGACGGCTGAGGCTGCCGCTCTCCATGGGCGAGCGACGGACTTCAAAGTGCCGGTGAAAATCATGGATCGCGCGCCGGAGAATGATTTCCATGCGCACGGAAATAGCGTCGAGTCTCCGGCTGAAATAACCGTGGGCAATGACGGTCGGTATGGCGACGAGCAGGCCGCCGATGGTGACGTTCAATGCGAGGGCGATGCCTTTGGCGACGACGTTCGGATCCACCTCCTGAGTTCCTGCGCCCAGCCCGGAGAAAACGGTGACCAGCCCCATGATGGTGCCGAGCAATCCGATGAGCGGCGCGATGGTGACGATGACCTCCAACAGCGGCACGCCCGTTTCCAGCCGGTGCATGATTTCACGCGCGGCGGTTTCGCAGGCTTCGTTGTTTTCGTCGCGTGTTTCGTGTTTGCCGGAAATGGCGATGATGCCCAGTTGGGCGGCCACGCTGCCGTCTTCCTCCAGCACCCGTTGCAAGGGCGTGATATCTCCCTTGGTGGCGTAGCGTTCAATGTTACGGATTTCCTCTTCGATTTTGGCTGGAAAGAGGATGGGATTGCGCAGTTGCAGCCCCTTGAGAATGACGATCGTGACCGAGGTGACGGAGCAGCAGATGATGAGCATCATCGGCAGTCCGCCGTCCTTGATGAACTGCAGGAGAGTGGCGAAACCGTTGGTGTCAGCAGCAAGATGGATCATCGGAAGAGTCAGGGTGCTTCTGTTTCGCCGTAGGAGAAGTATCGGAACTGAATGGCCTGCTTTTTCGTCGCCCCGTCATCGGTTAATTTCTTCAGGGCATTCTTGTCGGCATCCTCCTGGGTTTTGCCGTAGCCGACTTTGGCCGTGACCGGGCCATTCTCAGGAGCTCCAATGGCGAAAGCGAAGTAGCCCGTGAGGTCTGAGCTGTGAATCACACCTTCGCGGAACGCGAGACGTGCCTTGGCTGCGGTAAGCACCTTGTCTGCCGCCACTGCGGCTTTCATGTGATCCTTGCCGTCGGCCTTGGTGGATGAGTATTCGGATGCGGCCGACGTTACGTTGCCATTTCCGTCATAAGTGACAGCGATGGCGTCTCCCGCATGAGAAAAAGGTAGTATCATAAGCATGCTCGCGCCGAGCATCAGCAACAGAAAGGGTGACTTTGAATTCATGGATGTGATCGGATGGAGTGGGGGATTGTCGTGAGGTAAGAGGTGAGACTACAAATTCGGGTGCTGTTGTCCAGCGTGAGCGTTCTAGGGATTCAATAGACTACGACATCGTATTCGATCTCAAAACGTTCTTTGTCCAAAGTGGCGAGCAGCTCTTGGGGGATGGGGGGTATCTCGGCTTCCAAGATGGAGTGGATGGTGAAATCCGTGAGGACGGCGTTCGCCTCATTGAAGACAATGCTCACATCGCCGGCGCTAATCTTTCCTTTTTTGTCCACGAAAAAATGGAGGCGCAGTTTGCCTGGTTCCACAAAATCAGCTTTTAGCAGACGGTGCTGGTTCCACTTTTTTTCAATCGCCGAAGTCACCTGGCGCTTGTAGCGGCCCGTGACGGTTGCCGCTGCATTCACGGCGTCCTCGGCTCCGTGATTGCTAAGCGTTCCCTTCGCGGCACTGGTGCGGGTTTGCGGTGCGAAGGAATCCTTTGTGCTGCGCGCATCAACGGCGGGCGAAGGCGCCATCGCGATGGCATTGGGCACAGGCGGCTCGTCCGGCGTCTTCATCTCAGGCGCAGGTTCAGCTGGATCACCGGGCCGGCGAATTTCCAGCGGCAGATGCTCTTTACCCTCGGTCAAGAGCTTCTGAGGCGGTGATTCAGATGGCATGGCCTCCGGCTTGGGCTGGGCTGGCGCGGGCTGGGCAACATCATTTTTGATCTCGCCGTCTTTGTATTCTCGATTGGCCAGTTCCATGGTTGGAATGTTTACGCCGTTTAGCGTGGGCATCCCGGCGACACCTGCCGGGTCGGGC
This sequence comes from Verrucomicrobiota bacterium, assembly GCA_043758025.1. GTDB lineage: Bacteria > Verrucomicrobiota > Verrucomicrobiia > Verrucomicrobiales > Verrucomicrobiaceae > VFKE01. The sequence goes on along the minus strand of JAYVOH010000034.1, from coordinate 8,045 downwards.
GCGAGCTTGGCAGAGGCAATTGTATTTCGATCAGAAACAAAGTCCGCCTTCCCGGGTGCCATTGCCGCATCTTCATTCTGCGTGGTGCGAATGTAACGCTCCGGCGCGGGCTTGGGCTTGGGTATTTCCTCTGGCGGCATCTCCTTGATGTCTTGCGGGAAAACCATCGTCACCACCGGCTCCGGCTCCGGCAGGGAGCGGGCAATCTGGTTCACCCGCCCCATGCCCATGAACAGTGCCAGCGCGCAAAACAGCAGCACATGCATCGCCAGCGAGCCGGCAACGCCATAGCCTAGAATACGGTTGTCCGCGTTTGTCACAGGATGGGAACAATGCCCCCGCTCTGCGCGGAATCAATCATCTTTCCGCAGCCGGGAAAAGACCCCACCGGTGCGCACATGATGAAAGAGCCACTGCTGGGCATAGCCGCGATACGGCCCGAAGTGCCGAATGCCAAACTCCCGCAAGGCACTCGCGGTGGGTTCGACTTTGGCATCACGGAAATAAAGTTCCCGCAAGGCGCGCTCGATCCATACATCAATCGGAAACACACCGAGGCGTTCGTAACCGAAGAGCAAAGTGCATTGCGCGATCTTCGGACCGACGCCGGGAAGCTCGCAGAGTTTTGCGCACGCGGCGTCATCATCAAGGCTGGCAACTGCATCGAGATCGAAGGTGCCATCCGCGATCCGCACCGCCGTTTGATGCAGAAACTTGGCGCGATAACCGAGGCCGCACTCGCGCAATTTTTTCTCGCCCGCCAGAGCCAGAGCTTCAGGCGATGGATACGCATAGAGCGTGATCCCGTGCGATTCCGTGATCCGCGCGCCGAAGCGTTCGCGCAGTTTCAGCGAAATCTGCCGGATGTGCGCCACTTGCTTGAGCGATGACGTGATAAAACTCGCGAGACATTCCCAACGCGGCTGGCGCAGAATTCGCAGTCCGGGCGCGAACTTCAGCGCGGCCCGCAAGTGCTTGTCGCCCTTCGGCAGTGAGCGCCGAATCTTGGCAAAGTCATGATCCAGCGCGAAGTAGCGACTCGCCCGCTCCACATCACCCGCACTCAAAAGCAAATGCCCCGGCTCGGGCTGGGAAATAACGACCAACCCGTCACCGATCAAACCGACGAAGTCCTCAACCACCCGATGCCAATGAAACACCTGGCCGCTGCCCAGCGTGGCCGCGAGGTTGAACTCCGATATGCTGATGCTTTTCGCTCCTTTGGCCATTCACGAATGTGCAACGCCCCCTGCCGCTGGTGTTCCTGCGGCTGCATTCTTTGCCTATTCCTGCTTCGATGTTTCGACAATCGCTGGCGTGAAATCTTTTTTGTTGTCCAGCACCTTATCCACCAGACCGTAGGCGGCGGCTTCGTCACCAGTCATGTAGTAATCACGATCGGAATCCTTCTCGACTTGCTCAACGGGCTTGCCGGTGTGCTTGGCGAGGATGGTGTTGAGTTTGCGCTTCAGGCGATACATGAACTCGACCGTGCGCTCCACATCACTGGCCGTGCCTTGCGCACCGCCGCTGACTTGGTGGATCATGATGTGCGAGTTTGGCAGCGCATAACGCTTGCCCTTGGTTCCAGCGGTGAGCAGAACCGCGCCCATGCTGGCGGCGATGCCGATGCAATAGGTGTTCACATCGCAGGTGACGAACTGCATGGTGTCATAGATTGCCAGTCCCGCCGTGACGGAGCCTCCAGGGGAGTTGATGTAAATGTTGATGTCCTTCTTGGGATCCTGCATCTGGAGGAACAATAGCTGCGCGATGACTACTGCCGCCACTTGGTCGTCGATAGGCGTGCCAATGAAGATGATGCGATCCTTTAACAGGCGCGAGTAGATGTCATAAGCGCGCTCCATCCGACCTTCGCTCTCGATGACCGTGGGGATGATGAAGTTCGAGGGACTCTGGCTGATGCTGGTGGGGAAATTGTTTGATTGAGACATGATGGAATGAAGGGGTCTTCTGTGGTTTTGTCAAACTGGCTGGCATCATCTGACGTTCAGTCACCTGGTAATACGACATGGTCGTCCAGTTTGGATCGAAGTTCATCAAGCAACTCAGGCTGCATGTATTGATAGTCGTCGGGGATATTCAGGACCACTACCCGTTTGCCTTCGAGTGAATCTGGGTATTTGAGCCGGATGCGGTTGAAGTGTGATTTTTCCATTAAGAAAACGATGTCCGCCCACCCAATGTGACCTTCCGTAATGACAATGCGCGCATCAGGCTGTGTTCCAGCCGAACGCACTTCATAACCAATTACACCCTCCATCAATCTTTCTGCGGTAAGACTGCGGAAACGGTTGCGGCTGCACACAAAGAGCAGCTTCAGGGCGCGTTGATCTTCAGTCACTCGAAAAGGCACAATCAATGCCCGTGATCGTGCCCGCAGTCTTCTTTCTCCGGCTCGGTCTCCTCGACCACGGCCTGATGCTTGAGGAACTGAAGGGCGTTGTCGAGCAGGATGTCATCGCTGAGACGCTCAATGAGGTTGTTCTTTTTGGCCTCGGCCATCAGCTTCTTCGGCGTGATTTTTTCGCGCATCGCGATCTGTGCCAGCGCCCGGCGGATTTGCTCCTCGGTGACGACCAGTTTTTCCTTCTTCGCGATTTCGCCGAGGATGAAGTTCACCTTCACGCTCTGACGCGCCTGCTGCGTGGCGGCGCTGACGATGGCCGGCTGCGCCTCCATGATGGCCTCCTGCGCCATGCCCTGACGCATCGCGTTCATGGCGATGTCGTTGGTGCGGCGCTGCGCCTCGCGATTGACGATTTCTTGCGGCAGTTCAAACTCCAGCTTCTCAGCCAGATGGGTGATGACCTGGTTTGATTTGGCCGCATCACGCGATTCTTCAAGGCGCCGGGTGATGCCCCTGCGCACTTCTTCGCGCAACTGCTCCATCGTCCATTCGGCATTGATCTTTTTCGCAAAATCTTCGTCGAGGTCGGGCATCTGCGCCTCCTTCACGAAATCGCATTTCACATGCATGGTAATGGTCTTGCCCTTCAGGGCCTCATAGGAAAACTCTTCTGGCAGTGTCACGCTCACCTCGCGAGTTTCGTCTTTGCTGATGCCCACGAGCGCGGCGAAAAATCCGGGCAGGAAGCTTTCCTCCGCAGTCAGCTCAAACCAGTTGCCCTCGATTTTCTTCACGAAGGCCGGGGCATCGGGGTGCGCGTCGGCAATCGGTTTCCCGTCTTCAAGTCCTGTGGCGTGCAGCACCACAAAGTCGCCCGTCTGCGCCCCGCGCTCCACATCAAGGAAGGTCTTGTAGCGTTCGCGTAAATGTATCAGGTCGTGATCTACGTCCGCATCTGTGACCTCGATGCGCGGCAACTTGACCGGGATGCTTTTATATTCGGGAAGTTCGAACTTGGGCACGGTGCTGACTTCGAGCTTGAACGAAAAGCTGTGATCATTGTGTGAAGTCTGATCCTTGACCGAGATCACGTTGAGAATTTCCACATCATCCCGTTTGGATGCCTCAGCGTAACCGCGCCGCACCAGCGCCTCCTCAAGCTCGCCCTTAATTTCGCTTTCAAATCGCTTTTCGACCACGGCGCGCGGCGCTTTGCCGGGGCGGAATCCAGGCAACCGCGCCTGACTGGCATACATGCCGACCACTCTTGTGCGTTCCGTCGCCACTTCTGCGGGAGAGATGTCGATGTGGATGGCTGCTCGGCAATTGGGCTGGGTTTCAACGGTGATGTTCATGAAAAATGGAGGCTCGGTGGATATTGAATCCCTTGGGCTGCGGCTCAGGGGGCGGAGAGGGTAGGCGGGATGCGCCGCTTGGCAATCTGCAAAATCCAAAGCTCAAATTGGCTTTGGAAACGACAGACTTGTTTTCAAATAAGTCTTCGCGCATTTCTCAACCCGTCCGCCGTGACCACGCTCTGGCGGGCGGCGACGAGGAAGTCGAGATGATTCTGCCATTGCATGGGGTGCAAGGAAGCAAGCCCATAGGCGCGTTGCGTGTAGGCACTGTCCGCGATCTCCCAGCCGAACTCGCTGGCGCGGTTGCGATAGGCCTGGCGATGAATCCACGCGCCGAACGCATCCTTGCGCCAGATGGCGGGATCGTTTCCGGGTATGACCTGCGCGGTCTGCCAGACTTGCTCCACGACATGCCCGTCGTATCCCCGCTCCGGTTCCAGGGCGATGAGATTGTCTTCTTCCGTGTCCATGATGGAGCGATGTGCTAAGCCTGATTCCAATAAGTTTCCCAGTCCTGCGGTGTCTCCGGCGTCTCAATTCCATGCATGATGCGCCCTTCGTTCTCCGGAATAAAAACGGTGCTCGTGCCATAGACCATGATCAAATCCTGCGAGCTCGCGCTGCGGATGGCGTGGCCCACGCCGGCGGGAATGACCACGCCCACATTGTTCTCGCCGCGAAGATCATCGCCCTCGATCATGAAGCGCATTTTCTTCCTTGGCATTCCGGCGCGTTCGTCGATGAGAAACATTTCGCAGATTCCCTGAATGAAAAACATCACGTCCCACTGCTCGCGATCATAGGGTCGTGCAGAATAATTTTCCGTCTCGTCCACAAAGAGTTTTTTGAACCACGTTTCAGGTTTGATCCCGTCGGGAATATGCGGCGGATGAATGTGAAAGCCTTTACTGGTGCCGGTGAACATCCTGGCGGTGGCCCATTGTTTTGGCCAGAGGCCGATCTTCCCGAGCAAGGCCTCTCCTTCCCGCGCAAACTCCGAAAAATAGCCGCGGTAACGCTGATGAAATACTTTCCGATGAAAAAATTCCACACCAGGAATCGTGACTTCGAGGGGTAAGCTGCCTGTTAATTCCCGCGCATCCACACGGCCCGTCTGGTGAAGGCGATCAGCCAGGGTCGATGATGCGTAGTCACGGGTTTGCAAGGCTTGCTGCGCTGTTGCGCCAAGGCCTTGCCAGAGATTGTTGGATGCTTCGGGCATGTCTATGTATGTTCCTTTAGGCAGAACATGGACGCCTCTTTTGCTGTGTGCAAGATAGGTGTCTCGTTTTCCCTCCCGCCCCGGAATCGGCCAGTTTTTGCTTGTCTCTGCAATTGACAGCACTAGTAATGCCCATTGCGGCCTCCCGCTGTTTAATCAATATTAACCATATCATCCACCTCTATGAAAATCATTACCTTGCTCTGCACTGCCTCCCTGCTGCTGACCCAGTTTACCAACGCCGCTGCGGATAAAGCCAATCCCCTCACCACCGCCCTCGGCGCCACCGGCGCTCAGGCTGTCTTCTCCAATTACATGGCCATTGCGGAGCTGGCTGACCTTTTTGGAGCCAAGGCCTACGACAAGAAAAAAGTTACCGAGCTGGCCGGCATGTATGGCAAGCTGACCGAGGGTGCCAAGGAAAGCCTGACCGACCTCATCGACAGCGGCAAGCTCAATGATGGCGACACCGCAGCGGTTCGCGAAATGGTGGTCATCAACGACCTGCTTGCGAAAATGTCCGGATGCATTGTCGCCTTCGCCAAAGATCCCAGCGAGGACAATGAGGCCGCTTACGACAAGAACCGCCAGAAGGCCTGGAAATCGATTTCCAAGTTCCTCGGCCTTCAGGAGGAATAACCGTATCCAAAGTCATTCACATGCTTAGTAAGAAATTTTTGGAGCAAAAAAGAAAAGAGTAATACTAAAGCGTGTGAAGATGTGAGGAACTCAAGTCACCGCTTGTTTCACGGGCGTTCCACAACGACAGCGCCCGTGAATAACAAGCGAAGAACCTCCTGATAACTCCAAAGGAGGATTTGGAAGAGTGAACAACAGCCAGGTTGTGAGTCGTTGCCAGCCTGGCTGTTCACACCTTCTCTGGTGGTCTGGCACTGACAACCGTAGAAGAACCGAATTCCTTGAGCAGACTGTTGAGCGGTGCGCCCTTCAATGCCATCGCCGCTGCTTGTATCTGCGCGTCTTTTTTGCTGGTGCCTTGTCCCCTGCCCAGTTCTCGTCCATTCCAGAGAACGGCCGCTGCGTATTGTTTCTCGTGATCCGGGCCATGAGCATCAACGATGTGATATTCTGGTCCCACCCCGCCGGTGGCTTGCAGCAACTCCTGGAGTTCGCCCTTGGGATTCATCTCCTCGGGTGAGGCCAGAATCATTTGCAAATCCGCTTCAACCACCCGCAGCACGAAAGCGCGTGCAGCCTCCCAACCACCATCAACATAGATGGCACCGATCAACGCCTCCATCGCATCCGCTTGAATGGATTCCCGTTCTCTTCCCTTGTTGGCCGCCTCACCCCGCCCCAGCTTGATATAATCGACCAGTTGCAACTTGCGGGCCAGACTGGCCAGGGGCTTTTCAGAAACGAGCCGGGTTCGCAGCTTGGTTAACAAGCCCTCATCGGCATTGGGCAGCCGATGGTAGATGGCATCGGACAGCACCAATTGCAAAACAGCATCACCTAGAAATTCCAGCCGCTGGTTGTCGGGAATATTCTTCCGTTTCTCATACCGGAGGCTTGGATGGCTGAGGGCTTCATCCAGCAATGCGGGCTGGCGGAAAACATACTGAATACGGGATTCCAACGGCTCCATAAATGATCCATGCAGCGCGCGGCGCCGGAGAAAGGTGGGGTGATCGACGGGACTCGAACCCGCAACATCCAGAACCACAATCTGGAGCTCTACCGTTGAGCTACGACCACCGTTTTGTTTCGGGGTCGGGAAAGTAACGCGAAAGCGGCTCAGCGGCAAATGGAAATTGAACAGGTCGTCAAGTGATGTCATAAGATAGGACAGATGACAGAAATAACGCCAGCCATCGGTTTCAAGGAATGGGCCTTCATTTGCGAGGCCCTCGGCCAGGGCGTGCAGACCATCATCCTGCGCAAGGGCGGCATCCACGAGGGCCGGGGCGGGTTCCATTTTCAACACGATGACTTCTGGCTTTTCCCCACCGGTTTTCACAATCAAGGTGAACAACTCCGCTGGACGCCGCCGAATGCTGCCGAAATCGCCGTGCCACAGGATGAGCAACGGGAAAATGTGAACATCCGGTTTCATGGGAAGCTCCACGGCGTCTGGCGTGTGACCGACTGGGAAAAAGTCGCCGCGCTGGAGCCACTGCATGTGTGGAAAGAGGAAGTCGTGCGCGAGCGCTTCGCCTGGAACGAGGAAAGCTGCCTGCACATCGCGCTGGTGCGAGTCTCCGCGCTGCCCGAGCCGTGGACATTTCCGTATGAACGCAGCTACGGCGGCTGTCGCAGTTGGGTGAAGCTGCCAGAACCGGGGAGCAAACTGGAGAAAAACGGGGTGCCTGTGATGAGCGAAGATGCGTGGAATCAGACCGCTGACCAGGTCAGGGAAGCTCTTGGAAAACATTAAATGAATCAGCCTGCCGGAGAATCGCACAGGATGCTGGACGGCTCACCCAACAGTCGAGTGGCAATTGCCTGCCTTGGCGATGTAGCCCGCCTGCGCTCAGTTGTTGTGCCATGCCAACCAAGGATGCAGTCGTCAGAGCCCGCGTGGACCGGCGCCTGAAGCGGGACTCGGAAAACATTCTCCGACAGCTTGGTCTCAGCCAGACAGAGGCTATCCGCATGTTTTTCACTCAGATCGTTCGCAGGAGGGGCTTGCCGTTTCAGGTAGTCCTCGAGACAAACGACAACGACGACTTGTAGCTACCGCGTTCCAAGCGTCAGGCCGCCATCGAAAGTCTCCATGACGCCTGAGCCGGGAGAGGTCTATCGAGTGGACATGGGAATGGCCGGTAAGGTTCGCTATTTCGTGGTTGTCTCCAGACATGGCGACGATCCTCCCCGGGCCTTGGCTCTTTGCGTGCCCATCACCACGCAGAATCGAGGGTCGAAGTATGAGGTGGCACTGCCACGCGTCCGGTTCTTGCGGGAGTTGAGCTATGCAAATGTCCAGGGTTTGCAGGCTGTGCAGCATCATGAGCTAGTGTAGTGCGCTCTTATTGGTGTAACAATGGAGTTTTTGGCGGGCTCGGGTGACTTTGGCCAGGATGTCGGTGGCTTTGGCGGTCCACACCAAGGGGCTGGGAGCATGGTTGTAACT
>JAYVOH010000033.1:0-17747 GCA_043758025.1 Verrucomicrobiota bacterium | reverse complement strand
GCAGCCGCGCGCGGCACTGGAGCGGCAGCACGGGGCGCGGGCGCATTGCCGCCAATGGCCGCGATAACTTCGCTGAGTGTGACTTCGCCGAGAGTTTGCACGGCTTGTATGACGCCGATCTCAAAATGCAGGAGCTTGTTCCCCGCCCATCGCATCCGCGCATCCACTTCAGCAAGGCCGTCCATAACACGCAGCAACGGCTCAGCCGGCCACATCGCAGCTTGCGCACCCGTCATGGCGGCGACCTCGGGCGAGAGGTCTTCCTCCGCCGCGGCGGGATCCACCTGATGCACCAGCAGCGTGCGCAAATGCTGGATCAAATCCGCCAACAATCGCGTGAGATCTTTACCCGCGTCCACTTGAGTGTGCAGTTCACGCAAGACGCCAACTGTATCCCGCTCCAGAATGCGTAGCGCGAGTGTGGCGATGGCTTCGCCGCGCGTGAAGCCGAAGATGTCCAGCACATCCTGCTCCGCGATCTTGCCTCCGCAGAAAGCGACAAGCTGGTCGAGCATCGACTGCGCATCTCGCATCCCGCCGTCCGCGCCCTTGGCAATGGTGTAAGCAGCTTTTTCATCCAGCTCGATTTTCTCCAGCGAGGCAATGTGGAGCAAATGCCGGGCAATGAGGCTCGCCGGGATGCGCCGCAAGTCAAAGCGCTGGCAGCGGCTGATGATCGTCGGCAAAACCTTGTGGGCCTCAGTTGTGGCGAAGATGAACTTAACATGCTCCGGCGGTTCTTCGAGTGTCTTGAGCAAGGCGTTAAACGCCGCCGTGCTCAGCATGTGAACTTCATCAATGTAATAAATTTTGAAGCGTCCGCTCGCGGGGGCGAATTTCACTTCCTCGCGCAGCTCGCGCACCTGATCCACGCCGTTGTTGCTGGCACCGTCGATCTCGCGGACATCGAGAGCCGAGCCGCGCTCGATCTCCACGCACATCGGCTCATCGGGATCGAAGTCCACGCGCGGGCCATTAGAGCAGTTCAGGGCCTTGGCAAAAATACGCGCCGTAGAGGTCTTCCCGGTGCCGCGCGGCCCCACAAAAAGATAGGCGTGGGCCAGTCGTTTCTGCTCGATGGCGTTGCGCAGCGTGCGCACGACATGATCCTGCCCCAGCACGTCGTCAAAGGTGCGGGGACGGTATTTTCTGGCGAAGACCTGGTAGCTCACGCGCGCATCCTAGCGGGGTGCGGCGCACTTTCCACCGCGCGTTTTGTTTTTTCGTTTCCAAACGGCCAGCCATGCCTAATCTGACGCATGAACCGCAGGTTGCGCATCATCTCCCTCTGTCTATCACTGCCCTTCTTTCTCGGCGGTTGTGGCTTAGTGGGCAAATGGTTCCGTCCCAAACCCAAACCGGACCACACCCCGCCGCATGATCTGTTCATCGGCAGCGTCGAGTCGGTCAATCCTGAGCAGCATTTCGTGCTCATCCGCACCGTGATGCGCACCACCTTGCCAGCAGGCTCCAAGCTGGAAACCCGGCCTACGAGCGGAAGCAAGGCCAGGCTGACGATCACCCCGGAACAAAAGCTCAACTTCCTCGCCGCAGACATCACGGAAGGTTTCCCGCAAGTCGGCGATGCAGTCGTGCTGCCACCGCAATTTCCCGCAGCACCGGCACCGGGAACAGCCGCCCCTCCGCTTCAATTGCCCCTGCCCGCAGGGGGACTGCCGCCGCCCATCCATTAGACATGCTTACCGAACCAGAAGCACTCCAACGCATCCTTGATGCCGTCGCTCCCCTGCCCTCGAGGCTGGTGCCGTTGGCTGATGCGCTTCATGGCTTTGCCGCACAGCCGCTAAACGCCACCGTGCCGCTGCCGGGCTTTGACAACTCCTCGATGGACGGTTACGCGCTGCGTGCGAGCGATTCACTGAGCAAAGAACCGCTGCGAGTCATGGGCGAGCAACCCGCCGGTGCAAACCGCAGCCTCAAGCTGGAGCCGCGAAGTGCCATCCGCATTTTTACTGGCGCACCGCTGCCGGAGAATGCGGACGCCGTCATCATGCAGGAGGACGTCACCCTTCTCAATGACGGTCAGCAAATCATCTGCAACGAACCCGTCGCGCATCATGAGAATGTCAGGATCACCGGCTGCGATCTCTGTGCCGGGCAACGCATTATTGATCGTGGCGCGCGTCTCACGCCTGCACTTCTCAGCGTGCTGGCTTCACAGGGCACCTCCACAACAGCCATCTTCTCCTCGCCGCGCACCGCCATCGTGACCACGGGTGATGAACTCGTCGCGCCCGGCGCTCCTTTGCAATCCGGACAGATTTACAACTCAAACGCCGTCATGCTGCACACGCTGGTGAAGGAACTTGGCATCAGCAAGACGGACGTCTCCCATCTGCCCGACAACCTGGAGTGGACGGTCGATGGACTGCGCGCCTTGATCGAGTCCCATGACTTTATCATCCTCTCAGGCGGCGTGTCCGTGGGCGATCACGATTGCATCCGGCCCGCCTTGGAAGCTCTGGGCATCGAGCAGGATTTTTGGCGCGTGAAGATCAAGCCGGGCAAGCCCCTGCTTTTCACGAATGCAAAGCGCTCCGACGGTGGTGTCTGCCATATCTTGGGACTTCCGGGCAATCCGGTTTCGTCCTTCGTCACGTTCCAACTGTTCGTGCGACCGGCGTTGCTGCGCGCGATGGGTGCGGAAGGAACAGTGCTTCAACTTCCACAATCGCGCGCCATTCTATCAGCGCCGCTCATTAACCAAGGCGATCGCCCCCATTACCTGCGCGGACGCTGCGAGGACGGACGCTTCACCCCGCAAGGAGTGCAGCAATCCCACGCGCTATTCGCTTTGAGCCAGTCCAATGCCCTGCTTCGCATGGAGCCGGAAACTTCTTTGAAAGCGGGCGCGGAAGTGATGGTGCTGCTTGTCTAAAAAGAAGGAGCGCGAGTGTATCGCCAGATCACTCGCCTTTTGTCTGGCTTGCGATATCACCGGATAGTTTGGCGAGTGGGCATTCGCCACACTCGCGCTCCTTCTCGTTTCGATTTAGAGCGCCGTAACCCGAATGTTCTTGAACCACACTTCGTCGCCGTGATCTTGGAGCATCAGCTTGCCTTTGCCCGGCGCGAAGCCCGGCATTTTGCCGAACTTGCTCTTAGCGATGCGCTGCTTCCAGTCGTCCCCTTTGGTGTCAGCCTCCACGGCCAGCTTGCCATTGAGATAGTGCTGGGTGATGCCGTCTTTGACGATGACCTTGCTCTTGTTCCATTCACCGGCGGGTTTGACCGCCTTGTCGGGTGCCGCGCCCTTAATGTCGTAAATGCTCGCCGTGTTGTGCGAGTCACCGCGCTTCGCATCCGCGTGGCGCTCGTCGTCGATCATCTGATACTCCACGCCGACCAGTCCGCCCTTTGGCCCGCTGGTCACCCAGTATTTCAAGCCACTGTTCGCGCCTTGGGCGACCTTCCACTCCCATTCGATTTCAAAACTGGAATACTCCAGCTTGCTGACGAGGTCTCCCGCCTTGCCCGTGCGGTGGATGCTGCCGTCTGCTTCCGCCACCCAGGTTGCCGCAGGCGCGCCGCCTTTGGCATCAGTAAAATCTTGGAGCGATAGCGCAACGGGTTCGGCGGCGGAAAGCGCACTGGCGAGGATGATGGAGGCGAGGAGGTGTTTCATAAGTGAAGTGTTAAATCGTGTGCGGATGTAAGATTCTTGCGGGAAAGTTCAAATATCAAACATCAAGTCAATGAAACTCCAAGGTTTAAGCGTCAATGTAAATAAAGCGCGTCATGGAATCATGGATTCATGCCGCTTGAACCTTACTTGATGCTGGAAGTTTGGGGCTTGGAGTTTTCATCCTTCCCGAACCACATCATGTGCTGCCAGGGCAGTCCGTCGAATTCCTTGAACAATTTAAAGCCGTTCGCGGTCAGTTCCTTGGTCAGCTGCACCTTGCTCATCTTGTGCTCCGGCTTGATGGGCACACTCTCATCTTCAGCGCGGAACTCGATGAAAACCAGCATGCCGTCCGGCTTCAATGCCTTGCGCATCGCCTGGAGCATTTCGGACGGATGATCGAACTCGTGATACACATCCACCATGAGAATCAGGTCCAGCGTGTTCTCGGGGAGCTTTGGATCATAAGTGAGACCGAGCACCGGGATGAAGTTCGTCACTCCATTTTTCTTCGCGCCTTCATCGAGCATTTTCAAATAAGGCTCCTGAATCTCCACGCCATAAATTTTGCCATCCGGCGCGACTGCCTTGGCCATCGGAAAAGTGTGATACCCGTTTCCGCAACCCATGTCGCAGACCATCATCCCCGGTTTCAATTCCAACTTCTCACGCATGAGCGATGCCGCCTCCTCCTGCTCGCGCTTATGCCGGACGAGCCACTCCGCGCCCGTGTAATGCATCGTCTGCGCCACCGTGCGGCCCATGAATTCGGTGACGGCCGGCGGTTCGACACTCGGCAAGGGTTTCGTCACTTCGGTCAAACCAGCACTGTAGAAAAGGACGACGGCTAAGAGACAAATAGTTCGTTTCTTGGAAACCAGCGGGGCAGTCGTCATGCACATGAGATGACACAACAACGCTCTTCGTGCTGCATTTTTATCCGGATATTTAGCCTGAATGAACTTCTATCCAGTTGCGTCACAGCACGCAGCATGATAAGACTCGCCGTGCCTCGCCTCCACCAGTTCATCGCACTGCTGCTGCTCGTCCTCTGGACGCCAGTGGTGTCGCATTGCCTGCTGGAAGTTGCCTTGGGCCTTAATGAAAGCGGTTGCTGTGAATCTGGCAGCCCGGCCCAATCCGGTCACTCTGACTGCACCGCCTGTCTTTCTGTCGAAGGTGGACTGGCGAAAACTGACTCAGCCGTCCTGCCCACGCTTGATGCGACACAAGAGATTTTTCAAATCGCTCTCTCAAGCGCATCGGAAGCAAGACCCATTCTCCTTTTCATACGTCAAACGTATAAAACCCCGCCGGTTCCTCCGGCGACTGTGATTCTGCAAGCGACCCTCGCGCAACCCGTGCGCGGCCCCTCATTGGTGGGCTGATCTCCGCTCGTCGCGGAGAATTTCTCAGAGCGTCTCCCGGCTTTCTCGCCCGGATCCTTCGTGCCAGCGCATTATGCCCGCGCACCTCCCTTGTCACCCCTCATGCTATTTCTATGAAACTCAGCTTCATCAATTTCCTCTGCTTCATCATCGTGGCCGTCCCCACTGTCCACGCGAACTCCCTGACCTTGCGGGAAGCACTCGCACGAACTTTGTCCAAAAACCCAAGGCTCGCCGCCGAGTCATGGGAACTTCGCATCGCTGAAGCCAAACAACTCCAGGCCGGATTGCGGCCGAACCCCGAGCTTGCCTTCGACGTGCAGAATTTCCTTGGCTCCAACAAAGCACGAGGGTTCCAGGAAAGCGAAACCACTCTGACCATCAGCCAGCTTGTCGAACTCGGCGGCAAACGCGCGGCCCGCGTGCGCGAGGCAGGAGCGGAGCGCAATGTGAAGCTGCTCACCCACGAAGCGAAACGGCTCGAAGCGCTGGAAGTGACCGCGAGGAGCTTCGCGGATGTGCTCGGTGCGCAGCGCAAAGTGGAGCGCTCCAAGGAACTCTCCGCGCTGGCAAATGAGTTACTGCCGTTGATCGAGACGCGACTCCAGGCTGGAAAAGCTTCGGCTGCGGAACAGGCACGCGGCGCGGCAGCAGCAGCTTCGTCACTAGCCCTCATCGAAAAAGCCAACGGCGAACTGGCGGCGGCGCGGCGGCATCTCGCAGCACAGTGGGGCCGGAGCGAGCCGGACTTCGATGTCGCGGTCGGCGAGTTGAGCGACACCCACAAGCTGCCATCACTCTCCGTTCTGCGCGACAGGTTGGCCGACCATCCACTCATCACGAAATGGAACGCGGAGCACACCAAGCGTGAGGCCACCGTGAGCAAGGAAAAGGCCGCCGCAAAATCCGACGTTCGCGTTTTTGCCGGTCCCCGTTGGCTCAATGATGGTGGCGGCAGCGCCGCGGTCACCGCTGGCGTTTCCATCCCACTGCCATTCAGGAACAAGAACCAGGGAAACATCAAGGCAGCCGAGGCGCAGCTCTCCCAGACCACCGATGAAAAGCGGGCGGAGCAAAACGAACTCAACGCACGGCTCGGCGAAGCCTGGGAAAAAATGCAGAGCGCGCAGCGCCAGCTGGCCACTCTCAACGACAAAGTGCTTCCCACCGCAAAATCTGCCATCGAGGCCACCCGCGCAGGCTACGAAACCGGAAAACTCTCGCAGCTCGACGTGCTCGACTCCCGGCGTGTGCTCGCCGAAGCGGAAGCGCTGCTGCTTGATGCCCTGATCGAGGCCCGCAAGGCCTCCATCGAAATCGAAGTGCTCACCGGCATGGGCTGCGGTGCGGCGACTCACTAAATCCAATCTCCACCAACGACTATGAACAAACAAATCCTCATCATCCCTCTCGTCCTTGCCGTCGCCGCATTCGGCGCGATGAAAATTCTCAATACCAAGCCGCCAGAACCGAAAGGCGAAGAACACGGCGGGGGCCACGGCGTCGCGCACGGGCACGGGCACGAGCACGAAAAGGAAGGCCACGTCGAACTGACTCCGGTGGCCCGCAAGAATGCCAACCTCAAGATCGAGGAAGTAGGCGGCGCGAAGATTGCGACGTTGCTGCCGCTTTACGGCAAGATCGCCAGCAACGAGGAAACGCTCGCTCATGTGCAGCCGCGCTTTCCCGGCATCGTGAAGGACGTGCGCAAGCGGCTCGGCGACAAAGTGGAGAAGGGCGACTTGCTCGCCGTCGTCGAGAGCAATGAATCGCTGCGCACTTACGAGATCAAAAGCGAAGTCAGCGGCACCGTGATTCAGAAGGACATCACGCTCGGCGAATTTGTGAAGAGTGAGGATACGATTTATACCATTGCAGACCTCACAACGGTGTGGGTGGACCTCGCGGTGTTCCGCGAGGATTTCAAGAAGCTGAAAACTGGGCAGCCTGTGGAGATTCATCCCGGCGCGGGCGAGGAGGCGATCCAAAACAAAGTCGCCTACATCTCGCCTTTCGGCACGGAGGGGTCACAGACGATGCTTGCCCGCTGCGTGGTGCCGAATCCCGACGGTGACTTGCGGCCCGGCCTGTTCGTCACGGCGGAAATCGCCACCGGCGAAGTGGACGCTCCCGTGACGGTGAAGCTCGCGGCGATTCAGACGCTCAAGGAAAAGACCGTCGTCTTCGTCGAGGAGGGGAATGCCTTTGAGGCGCGAGAGGTGGAACTCGGAATGAAAGACAACGAGCGCGTGGAAATCCTCAGCGGTCTGCTGCCGGGAGACAAATACGTCTCAGAAAACAGCTTCATCCTCAAAGCGGAACTCGGAAAAGAGGAAGCCGAGCACGAACACTGATCCAGCCTACGACCATGATTGAAAAACTCATCGACTTCTCCATCAAGCACCGTTGGTTTGTGCTCCTCGCCGCTGTCGTCATCGGCGCACTCGGCGTCTATAACTACCAGCGCCTCCCGATTGATGCCGTGCCGGACATCACGAATGTCCAGGTGCAGATCAATACCGGTGCGCCCGGTTACTCGCCGCTCGAAGTCGAGCAGCGCATCACCTTCCCGATCGAGACGGCCATGTCCGGCATCCCGAATCTGGAATTCACCCGCTCGCTCTCGCGCTACGGCCTCTCGCAGGTCACGGTCATCTTCAAGGACGGCGTGGACATCTATTGGGGCCGCCAGCAGATCGCCGAACGGCTGTCGCAGGCGAAGGAGTCTTTGCCGAAAGGCGTGGAAGTGCAGATGGGGCCGATCTCCACGGGCCTCGGCGAAATCTTCATGTGGACGGTGGATG
Organism: Verrucomicrobiota bacterium; assembly: GCA_043758025.1. Lineage (GTDB taxonomy): Bacteria > Verrucomicrobiota > Verrucomicrobiia > Verrucomicrobiales > Verrucomicrobiaceae > VFKE01. The sequence continues at coordinate 9,909 of JAYVOH010000033.1, read as the reverse complement.
CCAAGCCCGGCGCGAAAAAACCGGACGGCACTGCTTACACACCGACCGACCTGCGTGAGTTGCAGGATTGGGTCATCAAGCCGCAGCTCCGCAATGTGCCCGGCGTCGTCGAGGTGAACACCATCGGCGGGTTCGAGAAGCAGTATCACATCACACCGCTCCCCGCGAAGCTCGTCGCCTACGGCCTCGGCTTCCGCGACATCATGGAGGCGCTGGCGAAGAACAACGCGAACGTCGGCGCGGGTTACATCGAGCGGAACGGCGAGCAGTATCTCATCCGTGTGCCTGGCCAGGTGGTGGACACTGCCGACATCGAGCGCATCGTCGTCGGCACGCGCGAAGGCGTGCCCGTCCGCATCCGCGATGTCGCGGGCGTCGGCCTCGGCAAGGAACTCCGCACCGGCGCGGCTACGCACGACGGCGAGGAAGTCGTGCTCGGCACCACCTTCATGCTCGTGGGCGAAAACTCCCGCACCGTCTCGCACCGCGTCGCGCAGAAGATGAAGGAAGTGAACCGCTCGCTGCCCGAGGGCGTCGTGGCGAACACGGTCTATGACCGCACGAATCTCGTGGATGCGACAATCGCCACCGTGCAGAAAAACCTGCTCGAAGGCGCGCTGCTTGTCGTTGTCATCCTCTTTCTGCTGCTCGGAAATTTCCGCGCCGCGCTCATCGCCGCCGCGATCATCCCCCTCTCGATGCTCTTCACCATCACCGGCATGGTGCAGTATAAAATCAGCGGCAACCTCATGTCCCTCGGTGCGCTTGATTTCGGCATCATCGTGGATGGCGCGGTCATCATCGTGGAGAATTGCATCCGTTGTCTCGCCGAAGCGCAGCACCACCGCGGGCGGTTGCTCACGCAGCGCGAGCGCTTCCGCATCGTCTTCGACGCGACGAAGGAGGTCATTACTCCAAGCATCTTCGGCTCGATCATCATCATGGTCGTTTATCTGCCGATCCTCACGCTCAATGGCGTCGAGGGAAAGATGTTCGTCCCGATGGCGCTTACCGTCCTGGTCGCGCTATTCGGTGCGATGATTTTCTCGCTGACCTTCGTGCCCGCGAGCATCGCGATTTTCTTGTCGGGCAAAGTCAGCGAAAAGGAAAACTTCCTCATCCGTGCGGCGAAGGCGGTCTATACGCCGCTGCTGAATTTCTCCCTCGCCAACCGGCCCACCGTCGTCATCTCTGCCGTCATGCTGGTGGTGTTGAGCGGGATCACCGGTTCGCGCATGGGCAGCGAGTTCATCCCTTCGCTCGATGAAGGCGACATCGCCCTCCAAGCCCTGCGGATGCCCGGCACCGGGCTCACCCAGTCCATCGAGATGCAGGCGCAGCTCGAAAAGCGCGTGAAGCAATTCCCCGAGGTGAAGGAAGTCTTCGCCCGCATCGGCACCGCCGAGGTCGCGAGCGACCCGATGCCGCCGAGCATTTCGGACGGCTACATCATGCTCAAGCCGCAGAAGGACTGGCCTAATCCGAACAAGACGAAGGCCGAGCTGGTCGAGGAAATCACCAAGGCCATCGCCGAAATTCCCGGTAACAACTACGAGATGTCGCAACCCATCCAGCTTCGTTTCAACGAACTCATCAGTGGCGTGCGCAGCGACATCGGCGTGAAGATTTTCGGCGACAACATGGACACGCTGCTCGCCACCGGGCAGAAAATTTCCGCCGCACTTGGCCAGGTGTCCGGCGCCGAGGAAGTTAAAGTCGAGCAGGTCGGCGGGCTGCCGATGCTCACGATCAAGCTCAAGCGCGAGATGATGTCCCGCTACGGCCTGAGCGTGCAGGAAGTGCAGGAAGTCATCGAGGCTGCCGTCGGCGGCACCGAGGCGGGCAGCATCTTCGAGGGCGACCGCCGCTTCGCGCTCGTCGTGCGCCTTCCCGAAAATCTCCGCACCGACCCCGACGCGCTGCGCCGCATCCCGATCAAACTGCCGCAGCACGAGGAGGCCGAACCCGCGCTGAAGAGCGCCGCTTACAATCCGCAATCCGCAATCCGCAATCCGCAATCCGCTTTCATTCCGCTGAGCGAAGTCGCCGACTTTGAGGAGAAGCCCGGCCCGAACCAAATCAGCCGCGAGAACGGCAAGCGCCGCATCGTCGTCACTTGTAACGTGCGCGGGCGCGATCTCGGCGGCTTCGTCGCCGAGGCGCAGCAGAAAATCACCGCGAGCGTGAAGGTGCCGCCCGGCTATTGGGTCGAGTGGGGCGGACAGTTCGAGCAGCTCCAGAGCGCGACCAAGCGGCTTCAGATCGTCGTGCCCGTCGCGCTGCTGCTCATCTTCATCCTGCTCTTCATGGCCTTTGGCAGCGTGAAGGATTCGCTGCTCATCTTCAGCGGCGTCCCGCTCGCGCTTACCGGCGGCATCGTCGCGCTCTGGTTGCGCGACATCTCGCTCTCCATCAGCGCGGGTGTCGGCTTCATCGCGCTCAGCGGCGTCGCCGTTCTCAACGGTGTCGTCATGGTGAGCTTCATCAACCAGCTCCGCAAAGCCGGCAAGCCGCTCGATGACGCCGTGCGTGAAGGGGCGCTCACCCGCTTGCGCCCCGTGCTCATGACCGCGCTCGTCGCCGCGCTTGGCTTCGTTCCGATGGCGCTCGCGCACGGACGCGGCGCGGAAGTGCAGAAGCCGCTCGCGACCGTCGTCATCGGCGGGATCATCAGTTCCACGCTGCTCACGCTGCTCGTGCTGCCCGCCCTCTACCGGATGTTCCACCGGCGCAGCGACCTCAAGCCCGACGACTTCCACGAAGAATCCGAGGAAGGCCATTGGGACGACGCCACGAAAAAGCTCGCACAAGTGGAAGCCGCGCTGAAGCTCATCAAGCAACAAGTCGCCAAGTGATCGTTTCGTAGAATTCCACGCCGTCCATGAGCCACGAACATTCCCCCGCAGAGCAGGAGCACGACTGCTGCGATAATCACGATCACAGCAAGCCTGCAAAGGCAAGCGCCGTCCTGAATGCGGATGCAACCGGTAACATCCAGACCAACCTGCACATCGCCGGGATGGACTGTGCCGATGAAGTTGCTGCGTTGGAACAAGTGCTGCGACCGCTCAAGGGCGTTCGTGAGGTGAAGGTGAATCTTATGGGCGGCAAGGTCACGCTGTTGCATGATGAGAGCGTGACAGCGGCGCAGTTGATCAGTGCCATCGCATCCACAGGCATGAAGGCCACTCCCGATGGCGAGGAGCCTGCGGACTTGGAGGGAGCGAAACGGATGCGGCAGATTTCCGTCGCAGTGTCCGGCTTGTTCCTCGCTTTAGGGATGCTCATGGATTGGCTGAAAATCGCACCCGTGGTAGTGGCGGATATTTCCTATGGCATCGCGATCATCGCAGGCGGCTGGTTCACTGTGCCTAAAGCGTGGCGCGCGCTGCAACGATTCGCACTGGACATGAACGTGCTCATGACCGTTGCCGTGTTGGGCGCGCTGCTGATTCATCAATGGTCGGAGGGCGCGGCGGTCACGTTCTTGTTTGCGTTGTCAGAACTGCTTGAAGCGTTCAGCCTCGCCCGTGCCCGCAAAGCCGTGCAGTCACTCATGCAGCTCACTCCTGAAACGGCACTGCTCAAAGACGCCGACAACTTCCGCGAGGTGCCCGTGGCGGAAGTCGCCGTGGGTTCCACCATCGCGGTGAAGTCCGGCCAGCGCATCCCACTCGACGGTGAGGTGCTCAGCGGCAACTCCGCCGTCAATCAAGCGCCCATCACCGGCGAATCCATGCCCGTGGAGAAAAAGCCGGGTGACGGTGTGTTCGCAGGCACCATCAATGGCTCCGGCTCGCTCGAAGTGCGCACCACCAAGGCCAGCACTGACAGCACCATCGCGAAGATCATTCATCTCGTGGAGGAGGCGCAGTCGCAGAAGGCCCCATCGCAGCGTTTCGTCGATGTCTTCGCCCGCTACTACACGCCCGCCGTCATGGTCGCCGCCATGCTAGTCATGCTCGTGCCGCCACTGCTGTTCGGTGCCGTTTGGCTCACCTGGTTTTATCGCGGACTTGTCCTGCTCGTCATCGCCTGTCCTTGCGCGCTGGTCATTTCAACGCCGGTCTCGGTTGTGTCTGGCCTCACCGCGATGGCACGGCGCGGCGTGCTCATCAAAGGCGGCGCGGTGCTCGAAGCCGTTGGCAAACTCAAAGCCCTGTGCATGGACAAGACCGGCACCATCACCGAAGGCAAACCGCGCGTGACCAAGGTCGTGACCGTGAACGCGAAAGACGAAGCCGAGATCGTCCGCATCGCCGCCGCCATCGACACGCACTCCGAGCATCCTCTGGCGCAGGCTGTCGTCTCGTATGCAAACGACAAGAAGATCGAGTTCCCACGCAGCGAAAACTACCAGTCGCTCGACGGACGCGGAGCCGAGGCTGACCTCGACGGCCATCGTTACTTTGTCGGCAACCATCGCCTCGCGCATGAACTCGGCGTCTGCTCGCCCGAGATCGAAGCGCAGCTCGCAGCCATCGAAGCCGAAGCGCTGTCCGTTGTCGTCGTCGGCCACAAGCCGCACGATGGCTGTAAAGGTGAAGTGCTCGGCATCCTCGCCGTCGGCGACACCATGCGTGCCAATGCCCCCGCCGCCATCGCCGCCCTGCACCGCGCGGGCGTGACCAAGATCGTCATGCTCAGCGGCGACAACCAGCGCACCGCCAGCGCTATCGCCAAGCAATGCGGCATCGACGAAGCCCACGGCGACCTCTTGCCCGACCAAAAAATCGAGCGCGTGAAAGCCCTCATCACCGAGTTAAAATACGTCGGCATGATCGGCGACGGCGTCAACGACGCCCCCGCCATGGCCGCCGCCAGCGTCGGCATCGCCATGGGCGGCGCAGGCACCGACACCGCCATCGAAACCGCCGACATGGCATTGATGCAAGACGACCTCGGCATGGTGGCGGAAGCCATTGCGCTTGGCCGCCGCACAGTCGGCATCATCCAGTTCAACATCGCCTTCGCACTCGCACTGAAAGCACTCTTCCTCATCCTCGCCCTGCTCGGCCACGCCAGTCTGTGGCTTGCCATCCTCGCGGACACGGGCGCTACGCTCCTGGTGATCGCCAACGCCTTGCGCCTGCTCCGCCAGCCTGTATGAATTGTCGAGAAGTTTTTTGATGACCAGACTATGCCCAAGAGGTAGTCATGCGCCATGCTCTACTACATCATCAAAATCCTCATCAGCGCCTGCACAATTGTGGTCGTCACCGAAACCGCCAAGCGCAACAACTACCTCGCGAGCATCATTCACTCCCTGCCGCTGACCTCCTTGCTGGCCTTCATCTGGCTTTACGTGGAAGTGCAGAAAAAGGACGGCGAGGCCAAAGCGTCGTCACTCATTGCACGCCACGCCTACGGCACTTTCTGGTTCGTGCTTCCCACACTTCCCATGTTCCTGGTCCTGCCCTGGCTGATCAACAAAGGAATGTCATTCTGGCCCGCACTCGGCCTGTGCATCGGCGGAACGTTTCTTCTTTACCTCGCCACGATGAAAATTCTGGCCCTGTGCGGAGTGCAGATTTAGTCCTTTGCATTACGTCCGAGCAGCACGCCGAGGGTCGTGACGACGATCAGCAATCCGCCAAATGTGCAGACAATGGCCGCGCCGGAGGGAAGGTCATAGTGAAACGAAAGGAACAAACCAAGCGCGCCGCCGATGAGGGCGATGATCCAGCCGACGATGAGACGCTTTAAGAAGCTACCCGCGAGATGGATGCCACAGACGGCGGGCACGATGAGATAGGTGAAGACGAGCAGCACTCCGGCGATGCGCACGAAGCTGGTGACGACGATGCCGAACGACGCATAGAAGAGGAAGTCCCACCATCGAACACGCATTCCCTGAGCCAATGCTTGATCGCGATTAAATGACACGAGCATCATCGGCTTACGCACGATGACGTGGAAGATGCCGACGGCGACAAAGAGCGCGAAGGCCTTCCCCACGTCCTCCGGGGAGACGAGCAGGATGTTGCCCACGAGCATGTTCTTGATCTCCTCATCACCTTCCGCCGAGCGGCTGAGCAGCAGCACTGCGGCGGCAGCGGCCACGACATACGAGATGCCGATGATGGCCTCCTGCGGCACCTTGCTGGCGCGTTTTCCGGTGAAGGAAAAGACTGCGGCCCCGACCAGCGTAAAGCCGAGCGCGATGGCGAACGTGGCGTAGCTGTCGAGGTCCATGTGAAACAGCACCGCGACGCAGATGCCGACTGACGCGAGTTGCGCCATCGCGATGTCGATGAAGATGATCCCGCGCTGCACGACGTGCGTGCCTAGATAGACGAGCAGCCACGGAAACAACAGACAGGCCACGAGCGGCCAGAACATCACTTCCCACATATCACAATCCTCCGAGGGCTGCTGCCATGCGAGCGACGAGAACGTCCATCAGCGCGACATAGGTTTCGGTGTTCGGCAGCGCGCCGGGGAACTGCGCGGCGTCAACAATCTTCGCGCCGGTCGATGACGCGACCTTCTCCGCAATCTTCCGGTTGTGATGTGGCTCCACAATGATGGCTTTCACCTTCTGCTCTTTCATCTTGCCAATTACTTCCGCGAGATGAGATGGCGACGGCGGGATACCGGGCTTCGGCTCCAGGAAAATCTCAATACTCAAGCCAAAGCGATGCGCGAAGTAAACCCAGGAGTCATGATACGCGACGACGCTCTGTCCCTTGAACGGCAGCATGGCCTTCCCCCACTCCTGCAGCTTGGCGTTGATCGTGGTCTCGAATTTCTTGTAGTTTGCCTGATACATCTCCGCGTTCGCCGCATCGACGCGCGCATAGGCGTTGGCGATGTTCTGCGCCACGACCTTCGCGATGATCGGATCAATCATGAAGTGCGGATTCCCCAGCGCGTGAACGTCACCCGCTGCGCGCGTGACATTCGTCGGCACATTCATCAAGTGCAGCCCGGCAGACACGATCACTCGTCCTGGTGCACCGTTCACAATCTTCGCATTGCGCGCGCCTTGCAGCAGCGGCGGCAGCCATCCGATCTCCAGTTCTGCGCCGCCCTCGATGAGCACGTCGGCGTTCTTGAGCTTCACGACAAAGCTTGGTCGCGCATCGACGAAGTGAGGGTCTTCCGTGGGCTTGGCCATCACGGTGACTTCAACTTTGTCGCCACCGATTTCCGCCGCGACCGCGCCGTAGTCAGGCAGCGTGGCGACGACGTTGAGCTTCGCATGAAGCGTGGATGCGCCGCAGAGTGCGGCGACGAGGAGTGAGAGATGTAGTTTCGTTTTCATAAGGAGTGGGGATTAATATTTGTGGGCACCGTGCGCGCCGATAGCAAACTCGAACTGGAGAAAAACCGAGTCCTCGCCGCGCGATTCCAAGAAGTGATTCGCCTTCAGAAAGTCGTGGTTGTATTGCAGGCGCAGCTTCGAGAATTCGGAGAGATACCACGTCACGTTCGCCGTGAGTCGCTCCCGGCTCTGACGGTCCAAATCATTCGTGAACACGGAGTCATCCATGTGCAGGCAATCGCCGCGGATGCCCGCGGTCCAGCGTTCCTTGAAGCCCCAAACGACCTGCGAGTATGCGCCCCAGTCGTTGAAGGTCTCCGCCACGCGGAAAGAGTTATCCGCGCCGCGCCCAGCATCGAATCGGCGCATCATCACCTCGCTCTGCCACTTCACAAAGGGCCAGCCTCCCGCCGCATTCGCGGGTTTCCATTTATAGAAGAGATCAGCACCGTAAATCTGCGTGCGCGAATTTGAGCCGGTGTCATTGGGGCCAAACGCCGCCGACACCCCGAGTAGCACCGTTTGCGATGGAGTGAGATCGAACGAGTTCTCCCAGCGCGGCACGAAGAGCAGATCACCCGTGTTGTTGATGGAACGCGCGATGGTGTTGCGGCCATAGAACGTGCCGTTGTCTCCCGGATTGCGGAAGGAATAGGCCGTGCCGCCTTCGCCGTTTTGCACCGCAAGCATGAGCTGCGAATACCACGGCAGCGGAGTGACCCATGCGGCCTGCACGCCCACGCCGCGCAAGCCGTCGGGGCCGAGCAAGCGCCCATGAACCAGCGACGCATCAACGAAGTCCCACGTGTGCGGATGCGTCGGATTGATGCGACCAAACGGCACGAAAAACTGTCCGCCCTTCAACTGCAAGCCCCACGGTAGCGCGGTTGTCTGCATAAACGCTTCCTCGACCTCGACGCCGGTTTCATTGTTGTTGTTGAGTTTGAAGACGATGTTGGCAAAACCCTCGAAATATGGATCGACCGCGCCGTCGAGCGCGATTTCCAGGTTGCGGGCGTTGAAGCCGCGCTGCTGCGGATCGTGATCGCCGACTTCAAGACGATCAAGCGAACCCGATGATGAAGCGGCTCCGGCAAACATCGCGTCGAAGGAGATGTTGAGGAACGACTTACCGCCACCCGCGAGGGTGATCGGGGCGTTGAGACCGGATGACGGCGCGGCATTGGGCGCGGTTGTGACTGCGGAGTCCGTTGTCGGAAACCCAGTTGGTGTCGCGAGCATGGATGGATCAGTCGTGGGAAACAGCGTGCCGCTCGCGGCGACTTCACCCGGTTTCTCCGGCAAGGACAGCACACCTGGCGTTGACTTTTTTTGCAGATCATCAATCACGTTCTGCTGCGACTCGATCTGTGCTTTGAGCGCGGCAAGTTCCTGCTGATGCAGTTCCTGCATCTTCGCGATGCTTGCCTGCATCTCCATCATCTGATTCTTGAGCGCGTCGAGCACGCCCGCCTGGTCATCCGCACGGGAAAAGCCCGATAAGACCAGGCCCATTCCGAGCATGGGCATGAAAAGTCTATGATGTGTGAACATGATTCTCCTTGGTTTGAGTTCAGTGAAGTCACGCCCCGGACAACGGGGCGCGTGTGTGGCTGGCGCGAATCGCGCCACCTGACTGGCTCAGGAAAGAACCGGGGGACCGTGCTCGAAGATGGAGCAGGACAGGAAGAAGGATGCCGCCGCGACCGCATTGGGGATCAGCACGACCAGTTGTGATTCTGGCACCGGCAGCGCGGCGAACAGGACGACGGGTGCGCCCTCGCATCCACCGTTGTCCAGCATGGTCGCGAGACATTCATGCTGCACTTCGTCCGCGTCGTGGTGCAAACTTTTGTGCAGTTCCGGTGACACCGTCATGAACAGCGCCAGCACAAAGCCTGCGAGCACCAAGCCGCCCAAGGCTGAGCGAAGGAATCTGGCGTTACGAAGGCGTTGGCACATGAGAGCGACGGTTGAAGCCCCATTCATCGCTTCACCGAAGAGCTTGTCAAGCGCCCTGCAGCTTAGTTGCCGCTCTCAGATTTTACGCAAGCTTGGCCAAAGCCGCCTTGACCGCGTCGAAGTTCGGGAGGTCTTTCGGCGTCGGCGTCTGCTCGGCGTATTGCACCACGCCGTTCTTGTCCACGACGAAGGCGGCACGGGCGGAGGTGTCGCCGACTCCGGCGAGCATGGGGAAGCGCACGCCGTAGGCATCGGTCGTGGTCTTGTTCAGGTCGCTGACTACGGTGATGGTGATATTGTTCTGCTTGGCCCAGGCTTCCTGTGCAAAGGGGCTGTCCACGCTGATGGCGATGACATCGGCATTGAGCGAGGCGTAACCGCTGAGGCCGGCGCTGATGTCGCACATTTCCTGGGTGCAGACGCCGGTGAAAGCCAGCGGGAAGAAAAGGATGACGGTGTTCTTCTTGCCGAAGTTATCGCTGAGCTTCACATCTTTAAGCTCGCCGGTGAATTTGGATTTGAGGGTGAAATCGGGGGCGGTGGTTCCAACGGAGATAGGCATATTATGTATGGGGGTTTGAGAGTCGGGATTGTAGGAGGACATAGGGCGCGGTCAATCAAAAGCACGCGGATTATCGGCCAGTTGACGTAACGCCATGACATCAAGGCGATCCTTCTCG
>JAYVOH010000032.1:0-6666 GCA_043758025.1 Verrucomicrobiota bacterium | reverse complement strand
TCGCCGACACTCTGCCTTAACTAAGCACCATTCGGGTCAGTCCTAGCATTTGAACATATACAAAGGACTATCGCAAAAAATAATCCCAGCTGCCTTGTGTGGGGAAAGGCGCCATTCGGGGCAGGGTTCAAAAATTGACATAATAATTCAAAGCGAATACCGCACGCCGTCCCTATAAGCCCACCATCGCGACCAGTTCATCATGCCGGGCGGCATCATAATGATGACAGTCAAAGCCAAGGCTCTGGCCGGTGGCGATGTTTTCCGGGAGATCGTCAATATAGATCGTCTGTGATGGCGTGAGATCGAAGCGCCGGATGGCTTCCAGATAAAATTCTTCGCGCGGCTTGGCGCATCCGGCCTCGTAGGAATAGATGCCGTCATCGAACAGCGAGAATATTTTGAATCGCTCAAAGAGCCAGTCCTTGTGCAGACCGCTGGTGTTGGAGAAAAGATAAAGTGGATGCGTTCCCGCAAGCTGTTGCACCAAGTTTATCATGGGCGGGTTCTCGGTAAAGATGTCGCTCCAGATGCGGGTGAATTCCTCGCGTGAGTCGCGGAAGCTGATTCGGGCGATGGCCTGCGTGATGAAGTCGGCATCACTCATGCGGCCAGATTCCAAGTCGTCCTTGAGAGGGGAGAGCAGCGTCAAAATTTCACTCGCCGTTGCGGCACTCTGCTGCGCGAATTTTTGCACAGCATCGCGGAAATCAAAATGCACCAGGACGTTGCCGATATCGAAGAGAAACGCGCGCTTCATGGGGCGAGTCCGGCAAGAACTTTCTGGGCGATTTTCAATGAAGCTTCCGGCTCGCTCAGCGGCTGCGCGTTGGCCTTCATTCGCTTCGCCTCGGCGCGATTGTTTGCCAGAAGTCGCGCGGCTTGAATGCCGGTTTCCGCGGCCGTTTTTGTGACCACACCGCAGTCGTGCTTCACCAGCAATTCGGCATTGCCCTCCTCCTGTCCGGGCACGATGAAATCAATGATTGCCGGACAGCGCGCGGCGAGAGCTTCATGCAGAATGGCACCGCCAGCCTTGCAGATGACCAGATCGTGGGTCTGGAGGATGCGCGGAATTTGATTGGTCCAGCCCAGCACTTCGATGGATGCGCCCGGCAGCGAGTCGATGAATCGGGTGAGCGTGTGATAAAGCCGGGATGCGTGTTTGCCCACTGGCAGCGTCAGATGCGTTCCGGCGGACAGCAGTGGTCGCAGAGATTCAAGCGTCGCGCCCACATGGTCCACATGAGTGGAGGGCAGATAAATGATTCGCCCTTGAGGAAGTTCGGCCATCGGCGGAATAGGCTGGCAGAAATCCAGATGCACTGGAAATCCGGTCGCGATAATTTTTTCAGGCTCTGCTCCCAGCGCGGCGAGTGCGTGCTTCGAGTCTTCATCGGCGACAAAATATCTGTCGCTCGGCGCGAGCATCCAGACGGGATGGATGGAAATCGAATCCGTGACCACGGTGAAATGCGGTGGAACGGCCAGGCCTTCGTTACGAAGGGTCTCAATGATTTTGCTGTAAACCGGATATGTGGAAATGATGGCCCTTGGTCGATCCCGCTGGAGCAGCTCCCGCAACGCGCGGCGCAGGCCCGCGAGAATGTCCACGCCACCCGAACCGTTGAAATCCATCTTCGCGGTGTGGGCAAAGACCCGGCCCCATAATTTTGGCGCACGCGTGATGAGCATCTGATAATTGATCTTCAGCAGAGGGGCAAGGTGCGGATGCGCCACATCGCAAAGATCCACGATCCGCGTTTCTTCCTGGGGAGCGATTTGATTCAAGGCGGACGCCACATTGCGCGCGGCTGTGTTGTGGCCGTCGCCGAAACCTGCTGTAAGGAGCAATATCACAAGGGTTTTTCTTTTAACTCTCGCCCGGCAGAACGCGATGAGAAAGTTACATTAATGTCACTTTGAAGACACGAGATGGAAAGATTCAAGATGCCAGAGCAAAGCAATTTTCTTGAATCATGATCTCTTCCCCCTTGTGTCTTGAATCTTGCGATCTTACATCTCTCTCATGCGCATCGGCATCATCGGCGGCACGGGTTTCATCGGGCGTTCATTTGGGAGGGAGGCCCGTCAACGCGGTCATTCCGTGGTGGTTTTTTCACGACGCAAAGAGATCTCATTATCATGGGCGAACGAGGTCCGCCCCATTGCTCAGGAAGGCCCGGTGTTGGACCCGACCGGATTGGATGTGCTCATCAATCTGGCGGGTGACAGTGTCTTAGGACTCTGGACTTCCGCAAAAAAGAAGCGCATTTGTGACAGTCGCGTGGAATTGACCAACCGCATCGTGGATGCGTTGAAGGAATGCCCGGAACGGCCTGCGACATTTATCTGCGCCTCCGGCAGCGGTGCATACGGGAATCGCGGTGATGAAATTCTCACCGAAACCTCGCCGCGCGGTGCTGGATTTCTTGCGGATGTTTGCGCGGATTGGGAGGCGGCGGCGAACCGTGCACAGACGCTCGGCATGCGAGTGGTGTTGTTGCGCACCGGCATGGTGCTGGGCAAGGACGGTGCTGCCTGGCCATTCCTCCGCCGTGTGTTCAGCTTCTGTCTCGGCGGCAGGCTGGGCGATGGAAAACAGTGGGTGCCATGGATTCACCTTGAAGACGAGGTGGGCATCATCCTGCACGCGATCGAGCACACCCATGTCTCCGGGCCGGTGAACTTGGTTGCGCCGGAGCCAGTCACGAACATCGAATTCACTCGGGCTGTCGCTCGAGCGGTGCATCGGCCCGCAATAATCCCGGCGCCAGCGTTCGCCCTGCGACTGGTGTTGGGTGAATTTGCCGATGTGTTATTAGATAGTCAGCACGTGGAGCCAAAGGTGGCGCTGGCTTCCGGCTACCAGTTCCAGCATCCCGGATTGGTCGGGGCACTGAGATCGTTGGTTTAGAAAAAATGTTTTGTCCATTCTGTTAATTCCGTCTTATCTGTTTCGCTTCATGTCCGCCCAGCAAACCACCATCGGCCTCGTTTATGACTATGACCAGACGCTCAGTCCCGGCTATATGACCGATGAAGTGGTTTTCCCGCACTTTGGCATCAACGCCGCGCAGTTCTGGAAGCGCTCCCATGCGCTGGTGGACGAGCAAGGCTACGACGGAGAGATGGCTTATCTCAAGACTTTGCTCGACTGTCTCACGCCCGATCCGCCCTCCAATGCCGACCTCCGTAATCTGGGGCCGAAATTGAAATTCTTTCCCGGACTGCCGCAAATGTTTACTGAACTGGAAAGCGTGTTGCGCGAAGAGCATCGCGTCATCGGTGTGAAGCTGGAGCATTACATCATCAGCTCCGGCTTGAAGGAGTTGCTGGAGGGCAGTGCGCTTCGTCCGCATGTGCGGGCTGTGTTCGCCAGTGAATTCGCCGAGGATTCTTCCGGCCGCATCAGTTTCCCGAAGCGCGTCATCAGCCACACCACCAAGACGCAGTTCATCTTCCGCATCAATAAGGGAATGCTCCAGCCGCATGAGGACGTGAATGATCATATGCCGCCTGAGATGCGCCCAATTCCTTTTCAAAACATGATCTATGTCGGCGACGGTCCAACCGATGTGCCTTGTTTTACCTTGATGCGGCGCTACGGCGGGAACGCCATCGCCGTCTATAACGCCGAGGACAAGTCCCGCACGAGCTTCCGCAAATGCTACCAGCTCAGCACGCACGCCGATCGGGTGAAACACATAGCTCCCAGTGACTTCCGTCCCGCCAGTCACTTTCGTTTACTGCTGGAGGAAATGATCACCGAGATCGCCGACGGCATCCTCCGTCGCAAACGAAGCGAGGTCGAGAACGCGACAGTGAGCGCGCCGGGTTATTGAGCCCCGAACAAGCTGCGCAACAGCGCGGCCAGTTCCTGCTTCGTCATGCGGCGCTCCGCGATGGCGATGAGAGCGTCGTAGATATCCATGTCGTGTTTGCAGTCAACCGGAACGCCGTTGCCTTCGAGGAACAGGAACGCTGCGGCAACGGCTGTGCGCTTGTTGCCATCGAAATAGGCCTGCGCCTGTGAGAGATGAAATGCATACGCGGCTGCAATGTCGTATACATCTCCCCTGCCATAGAACCATGTGTTTTCTGCTGCGGCGAGGGCAGATTCAACCAAGCCGTCGTCACGAACGCCCGCCATGCCCCCAAACATGGCAAGCGACTGGACATGAAGCATGTCCGCGACGCTGCGAGAGACAAACTTAGGCTGCTGCGCACTCATTGAGCCAGCTTGCGGAACAACTCGTCATGCTCAGCAAAAATTTGCTCCGCAATCCGCTCAGCCTTGGCCGTATCTAGGTAGCGAACTGTAGTCGCAGGCACTTCTGTTTTCATACCGGCCACTGCACGTAGAACCTCCTGTCGGTCCACTTCTGGCAGTGTCTTGATGAGATTGATGACCTCCGTTGCGCTCATGACCAAAGTATACCATCGCGCCATCGTCTTGCCAATAGCGATTTCCTTGCACAAGAACGTCCCCTGCGCTATGACGCGCGCTCCACGTGATGGTGTGTCGCGCGGTGCAAATTCATGAGCGATAAAAAACACTTTCATTTCATCGGCATCGGCGGCACGGCGATGGGTTCAGCTGCGGCGGCCTTGCGTCTGGCCGGGCATGTCATTACTGGCTCCGATCAAAAAGTTTATCCGCCCATGTCCACGATGCTGGAAAAGTGCGGCATCGCCCTGATGGAGGGTTACAAGGCGGAAAATCTTCCACCGGACGCCGGTTGCATCGTGGTCGGCAACGCCATCTCGCGCGGCAATCCCGAGGTCGAGGCAGTGCTCGAACGCCGCTTGCCTTACACTTCCCTCGCGGAACTGCTGCGCTGTGAAGTGCTGCAAGGGCGACGGAATTTCGTCGTCACCGGCACTCATGGGAAAACGACCACGACATCGATTCTAGCCTGGCTGCTGGAGCACGCGGGCAAAAACCCGGGCTATCTCATCGGCGGTGTGCCGGACAATTTTGCAGTGGGCGCGCGCTTCAATCCTTCCGACTTTTTCGTGATCGAGGGCGACGAATACGACACTGCCTTCTTCGACAAGCGTTCGAAATTCATCCACTACCTGCCGGAGTGCGTGATCGTGAACAATCTGGAAATGGATCACATGGATATTTTTGATTCCATCAAGGACATCCAGCGAGAGTTCACCCGCATGTTGAAACTGGTGCCGCGCAGTGGACGGGTTTATTTGAATGGCGACGAGGCGACCTGCCTGGCCTTGATCAAGGACTGCCCGGCCCCGGTTTCAACTGTCGGACTTGGCGAAGTTTGCGAGATTAAAATCAAAATCACGGATGCGGCTGCGGAGCACACTGGTTTTGAATTGAACGGAGTTAAGTTCTGCGTGCCGATGGTCGGCGAGTTCAATGTGCGCAATGCGGCGATGGCCGTGTGCGCGGCGCGTCATGCCGGATTGAGTGATGCTCAAATTTGCGCAGGCCTGCTGGAGTTCAGGGGCGTGCTGCGTCGCCAGACGGAACGCGGCACTGTAAACGGGGTTCACATTATTGATGATTTCGGCCATCACCCGACAGCTATCCGCGAGACCTTGCGAGGTTTGCGCCAGCGATATCAGGGCGCGCGTTTGTGGGCCTTATTCGAGCCGCGCTCGAACACCAGTCGGCGCAATCTTTTGCAGAACGAACTCATTGCTGCGCTTAAGGAAGCCGATGGTTCGATCATCGCCGCAGTGAACATGCCGGAAAAAGTTCCCGCTGGTCAGTTGCTGGATGTCGATGCCGTGGCCGCAGCCGTGCGCGCGGCGGGTCGAGAAGCCTTTCATGAAACCGGTGTGGATGCGATCATCGCGCGGCTCAAGCCAATGGTGAAAGCAGGTGATGTGGTCATCGTCTTCAGCAACGGCGGATTTGAGGGCATTCATCAGAAGCTCATGGAGCGGCTTTGAGAATGCTGGCGATGCCCCTGGCTTCGCTCAGTGTGATGGGAGGCGGGACGCAGCACCTGTAATGTGGCTTGCTATTGTTTATAATTACTATAATTTAGGGAAATTCTCGTTTCATGCCGCTGCTTCGCCAAGTTCGTCCGATGCTCGCGCTTTCATTGCTGATGGCGTTTGCTTCGTCAGCACATGGCATTTTGTTTTATGACACGGGTGATTCCAGTCACAACATCACTGCTCCGACTGGAGGCTACGCAAACTCGGGCTGGCAGTATGAAGGCTATTTTGGCAGTTATCTGGGCACCATGATTTCGCCCACGATGTTCATCACAGCGCAACACATCGGCGTTAATAGCTCCACGTTTTCTTACGACACGATTTTCAGCAGTGTGCCGGCAGTGACTTATGCCATCGACAGCAGTGCTAATGGCGGCGTCGGCTACTGGAACATCTCGGGCACCGACCTCCGCATTTTTAAGATTACGGGTGGAACTTTTCCAACCTACGCCCCGGTTTATAGTGGCAGCGCGGATTTGACAGCTGATTTCGTGGTCACGGGACGAGGTGGACCGCGCGGCGCGGATGTCACACTCAGCAGCATCTTGAAAGGATACAGCACAACCGCTAGCGACGGCATCGCGCGCTGGGGACGCAATACATTCATCGGCTCCGTGAACAGCGGTGTGGGACCACTGTTGGTGGCGAATTTTGATCCGGTGGCAAACCAAGATGAGATTACATTATCAG
>JAYVOH010000031.1:0-17827 GCA_043758025.1 Verrucomicrobiota bacterium | reverse complement strand
CCGCGCCTGCCGTCGCGAATAAATCTTCCAGTGAAAGCTTGGCCCTCTGGACTTCGATCAAAGGCCTGATGGCCGCGCGCTGTATCGCGGGCCAGGCCCCTCCGGCTTCCGCGTTTCGGACATAAAATCCGAGCGCCGGGCGCAAATCAAGCGTCTCCGGATAATCCTTCAGCCGGGACAGAAAGCGACGGCGTAATCCGTCTTCAAGCCCTTCATTTTGCAACAAACGCAAAACCTGAAGCGGGGAGAAATTCCCCGCGTAACTGTCATCCGGCACGCCTACCCGGAAAAACCACGAGGCTGAGAATATCAATGCTATCTTCCGTCCGCGAATCCGGTCCCCCAAGGCCGCGATTTTATGCGCCATCATGAGACTCGTGTTCCCCGCCCTTCCGATGGGGCAGACTTGAAACCCGGTCGGCTTGCTGAGAAAAACATCAACTGCTCTGTTGTTCACTTCGAGCGTGAGCTCTGAAGACCCAACAACGGGCAGCACGTCGTCACGGAGAAATGCCTCCCGCTGGATCCGCTCACCCTGATCTTTGGCCTTGAGGGGCGTGACGATCAACTGGCTCATGTGCCGGTCTCCGATTCTCTGAAACGACAGCATGGCGACCGACAGTAACAGCACCACTCCGGCCAGCGCCATCAGCGCCGCCCGCAAATGCTGGCGTATTTGTGTGGGAGCGGTCGAGGACATGAGAAGTTTGGCTTAATTTAATCGGTAACCTTTTGCAACCAAAACCGTCTCCGAAAGAGAGACAATTCCCTCCAGATGGAATTTACCACCGCGCCTGCCAATTTGCCTTTCATCTTTGCCCGAAGCGTGATGTTGTGCTTATCTCGCCATCTCAAATTATGTCCCCAAAGCCCACAATTATCTACACAAAGACCGACGAGGCCCCTGCTCTCGCGACTTATTCTCTTCTTCCGATCATCAAAGCCTTCACCAAATCTGCCGGAATCGCGGTGGAGTCGCGCGACATCTCGCTCGCAGGGCGCATCATCGCGAACTTTCCCGACTTCCTGGCCGAGGCGCAAAAACAGACCGATGACCTCGCTTATCTTGGAAAACTTTGCGTGGAACCGGAGGCGAACATCATCAAGCTGCCCAACATTTCCGCATCTGTGCCGCAGTTGAAAGCTGCCGTCGCTGAGCTACAAGGCAAAGGCTACAAGCTGCCCGACTGTCCAGAAAATCCGCAGACTGAAGCCGAGAAAGAAATCAAATTGCGCTACGCGAAGGTCATGGGCAGTGCCGTGAATCCTGTGCTGCGCGAAGGCAACTCCGACCGCCGGGCACCAATGGCCGTCAAGGAATACGCTCGCAAGAATCCGCACTCCATGGGCAAGTGGTCGCCGGATTCTAAAACCAGCGTGGGCACCATGGGCCATGACGATTTCTTCTCGAATGAAAAATCCGTCGTCGTCCCCGAGGCCACGGATGTGAAGATCGAATTCATCGGCCGGGACGGATCCACGAAAGTGCTGAAAGAAAAGACACTGTTGAAGGCCGGTGAAATCATCGATGGCACCGTCATGCGAAAGAAGGCCCTAGTCGCCTTCATTGAGCAACAGATCGCCCAAGCGAAAGCAGATGGTGTTCTCTTTTCTGTTCATTTGAAGGCGACGATGATGAAGGTCTCCGACCCCATCATTTTCGGTCACGTCGTAAAAGTTTTCTTCAAAGACCTCATCGCCAAGCACGCCGCCACCTTCGCGGAAATCGGCGTCGATTTTAACAACGGATTCGGCGATCTCGCCGCGAAACTCAATAAACTGTCTGCCGAGAAAAAGGCCGAAATTGAAGCCGACATCCAGGCTGTGTATGCGAATCGCCCTGCGGTGGCCATGGTCAACAGCGACAAAGGTATCACCAATCTCCATGTGCCCAGCGATGTCATCGTCGATGCCTCCATGCCCGCGATGATCCGCACCTCCGGCCAGATGTGGAATGCCGCAGGCCAGCAGCAGGACACGCTCGCCGTGATCCCCGACAGTTGCTATGCCGGCATCTACCAGACCACGATTGATTTCTGCAAAAAGAACGGCGCGCTTGATCCCAAAACCATGGGCAGCGTTTCCAACGTCGGTCTCATGGCCCAGGCCGCCGAGGAATACGGCTCCCACAACAAGACCTTTGAAATCCCCGCCGATGGAACCGTCCGCGTGGTCGATGCCAGCGGCAAAGTGCTCATTGAGCATCAGGTGGAATCCGGCGACATCTGGCGCGCCTGCCAGACCAAGGACGCGCCCGTGCAGGATTGGGTGAAGCTCGCCGTCAATCGCGCCCGCGCCACGGGAGTGCCCGCGATTTTCTGGCTCGACAAAGCCCGCGCCCACGATGCGCAGGTTATCGCAAAGGTGGAAAAGTATCTCAAAGTCCACGACACCACCGGGCTCGACATCCGCATTCTGCCGCCCGCTGCGGCCTGCCAGTTCAGCCTCGAACGCATCGTGAAAGGTCATGACACCATTTCCGTCACCGGCAACGTTCTCCGCGATTACCTGACTGATCTCTTCCCCATCCTCGAACTCGGCACCAGCGCGAAGATGCTCTCCATTGTTCCGCTCATGAATGGCGGCGGACTCTTTGAAACCGGCGCGGGCGGCTCCGCTCCCAAGCACGTCCAGCAATTCCTCGAAGACAACTACCTACGCTGGGACAGCCTCGGCGAATTTCTCGCCCTCGCCGTCTCGTTCGAGCACCTCGCCGAAACCTGCAAGAACTGCAAAGCCAAAGTCCTCGCCGACACCCTTGATGCCGCCACCGGCAAGTTTCTTGAAAACGATCGCTCACCAGGCCGCAAGCTCGGCACCATCGACAACCGCGGCAGCCATTTCTATCTCGCGCTCTACTGGGCCCAGGCGCTCGCTGCACAGAACAACGATGCGGAATTGAAGGCCAGCTTCACCCCTGTCGCCGCCGAACTAAGCGCAAACGAATCCCCCATCGCCGCCGAACTGATCGCCGTGCAAGGCCAGCCCGTTGACCTCGGCGGCTATTACCAGCCCGATGAAGCCAAGGCCAACGCCACCCTGCGCCCGAGTGCGACCTTGAATAATATCATCGCCAAGATGTAAGTAACAAGGAGTTACGACACTATTGTCGTCACAACTCGGTGAGTTCAATGGACGGCAGGAGTGCCGTCCCTCCCTGTAAAGTGTCACGGTGTTAGTAGAGCCTCAACTGATGAGTAACAATCTCGCTGACCCTCCGGACAGAGTCGCGGGCGCACGATGCACGCAGGGCGGCACCGGGCAGCCGGGATACTTGATGGCCACGCGCCAGAGATTCCCCACGCCGAAGGAAAAAGGCTGCGCGTGCGGCAGCACTACGTAGTGGAGATCGAAGAAGTTGTCCTCGAGGTATTCCGTGAAGCCTTCATCGTCATCGCCGCCGTAGAGTCTCAGCAACTCCGCGCGGGTTTCCGGAATGTCCACCCGCCGCATCGCATCTTCGTTGGGCAAGCCCTCGGACGAAGCCCCGTGATAGGTGCACAGATAAGTATCCGCCTCCACCGTGGCGCTGTCCACATGCCATGATTGCACATCCGTGCGCACCGGCCCGGCTTCAGCGTGGTCGTCATAGCCGTTGATGCAGTCCAGCACCGGGGCGAGATCGCGCGAGCGCAGCATCTCCTGATCATGCAAAAGAATATCCCGCGCCACCTGGCCCGCGTCGCTCAAGACCAGCGCCCGCAGCCGATCCTCATCAATGGTCGTGATCCCCTTCCCCACGCCCAGACATTCCACCACCTCACGGAAATCCCCCGGCAGCTTACGCTCCCAGCACAGCGCGTTCACTCCGTCACTGAACGGAGTGGTGACCAGTTCCTCAATGCTGCTGACCAATTTTATTCCGGACACTTTATAAATGCGTAGGTGGTGCCGGCACTGAACCAGGAAGAAAAATGGGCGGGGCAAACCAATACTCATCCCATTTATTATGAAGCACTTTAAATCCAAGCTGACCCCACACCCATGAGGCCGGGGCATAAAAGCTTTCTATAACGCAATGCACGACACCGAGACTTACGGGAAGCCGGTGGGTTAGCACTAAGTTTATCGTATGTCTGAAAAGGAGTCTTTCGACTGGCAGCGCACTCCCCAAATACAACACCACCGCCAGAACCACACCCACGATCCAGCTCGTGGCGTGGGATTTAGATGGTTCAACTTCCGACATGGCGCGAGCCTACACGCTGTGCGCCCGCCGGACAAGCATCGGGCACAAAATGCGGGTTTCCCCCAACCAGCTCCTCGCTCTACCAAGCCTGACCGGTGATTCCGCTGATAGAACCGGCGCATCTGTTGAGTAATTCAACTAATCCTATGTTGAGCGTATCCTTTATCATTATCTGCGTCGGGATTTATTAACATGAAACGATTTTTGGCGCGGGTGTTAGCCGTATTTTTTCTCTGTTGCACGAGCGCCGTGAATGGGGCGGAAAAGCCGCAGGCTGAAGACATTCTCGCCCGCCTGAAACCATCGCATTCCCGTTTGCTCGCCACCGAAGCGGATTTCGCGCGCCTCATAAAACAGACGGCCAGCGGTTCACCGGCCAAATGGCCCGCGCATATCAAGGCTTCTGCGGATGATCTTCTCAAATTGGCACCAAGCGAGTATGTCATCCCCGACGGCAAGCGATTGCTCGCCACCAGCCGCCAGGTGCTGAATCGCACGCTGACCCTGGGATTGGCCTGCCGCCTGACGCATGACAAACGCTATGCGGAGCGTCTCTGGAAGGAGCTGGATGCCGCAGTGCGCTTCAAGGACTGGAATCCCAGCCACTATCTGGGCACGGCGGAAATGACCGCTCTTCGCCATCGGATTTGACTGGCTGCATGCAGACTGGAATGCAGCTCAACGCGCCACGGCTTCTCCAAAGCCGCTGATTTTCCCATTCAGTCAAACGGACCGTCGGGTCGTTGTTTTAACTTTGCTGACGCCCATGACAGAAAAACCGGGGGACCCCATATTCTCTGGCTGGCCCGAAAATTTTCACGTGCCGACTATGCTGCTTGGTGGATTGAAAGGGCGCAAAGCCATCCTACGCCACTCGATCTGCTCTGGGGCGCAGACTTTCTGGACCGTCCGCTTGCCGTGAGTAACCCGCCCTTGGCGAAATATTTTCGCGACAAAGAGATTGTCACCCTGCGGAGCGCCTGGAATGACCAGAAGGCCACATTCATTGGCTTTAAAGGCGGGGATAACAAAATGAATCACGGGCACCTTGATCTTGGCAGCTTCGTCATGGATGCCTCAGGAGAGAGATGGGCGATTGATCTGGGGTCGGACGACTACAATCTTCCGGGTTACTTCGGCAGCCAGCGATGGGATTACTATCGCCTCCGCGCCGCAGGCCACAATACCCTCGTCATCAATCCCGACGCCAAGCCTGATCAGGATACTAAAAGCACGGCGAAGATCGTTCGTTTCTCAGAGAGGCCAGGCGCAGCATTCGCCATCGCCGATCTTTCCAACGCTTACGCCCGGAATGCGAAATCGGTGCAGCGGGGTCTGAAGCTCGAAGGGCGCAATGTTCTCATTCAGGACGAAATCCATATTAATAAATCTGCTGACGTCTGGTGGTTCTTTCACACCGGAGCCAAGGTCGATTGTAACGGCACAACCGCCATTCTGACCCAAGGCGGAAAAAAACTGACGGCAACTTTACTTTCCCCTCCAGGCGCGAGTTTTAGTGTGCTGCCTGCCAAGCAAATGACGACATCACCGCAACCGCCACGGAAGCAAGTCAAAGCAATCTCAACAAGCAATCCGAAGAAGTTGTCCGTTCATTGCCTGGCCAGCGGCTCAGTCCGGATTACCGTGCTGCTGACTCCTGATGATGCTCCAAAAAGCAAGACGGATATTTTGCCGCTGGCGAAGTGGAGATAGCCAAACCCGCTCAATCTCACCATGCTCCAGTGATAAACAGATTACTCCCGCCTTAACGCATCGAGAAGTTTGCTACTGACAGCCAAAGCGGCGGCAAACCAGCAGCTGATGATGCCGAATAGGAGGATGCACAGATTGAGCCAGAACAAAAAACTCAGAGGCAACGCGCCACCGCTCTGCTTTACATTCGGCCACACTGCGATGACGGAACAGAGCAGGCCAAGCAGCAAGCCACCACCAAGCAGCACGACGTGTTCGCTGAGCACCATGTTCTGCAGGGCGCGGCGCTGGAATCCAAGCGCCTGCATGAGTCCAAATTCGCCCCGTCGCTCCAGGACATTGCGCAGGGTCAGCACTCCGAGACCTGCGGTGCCAAGCAGCACGCCGAGGCCGCCGAGCACGGTGAAGATGCCGATGTAGGTGTTCTGCACGGATTTGAAAACAGCAAGCCGGGCAACGGTGGGTTCGAGAGCAAGCCCGCGCGTTTCGAGTTGTCTTGTGAGGTGTGCACTGACTGACTTCGTGGCATTCGCATGGTAGAGAGCGGGATTCGTGATGCTGGTGCAAGCGGGCGGATAATTTGTCGCAACCAAGAAAAATTTGTAGCCCGCCGAATCAGGATACTTCTTAAGAAAATCCTCTTCACTAATGATCACCTTGCCTTGCAACACACTGCCTGCGAGCAAGCCTACCAGTTTGATTTTAAATTCGCGCCCCTGGGCATCGGTATAGGGAATCGTATCACCCAAGCCCTTGCCCAAGCCCCACAGCGCGGTCGCTTGATCGGCGATTCCCGGAACAAATTCACCGCCACTATCCAATAATCGATCCCATGAGCCTTCTGCGAACGAAAAACGAACGGGCTGGCGATCACCAATGCTCGGTAAAACCTCCTGCTCGGCGAGCGGCCTTGGCTTTCCATCCTCTCCCACCGGATCATGTGGAATTGCTCCCAAGGCCACGGGACTCACCGCGCACAGCAAAGGGCGCTGAGCCTTGTTCAGATTGAGACAACTCGCATCATCACCTTCCCTCACGCGAAATGGCACCACCAAAGCTTCGTGCATGATGCCTTTATCGAGCGCGAATGCATCGCGCCCGGCCTCGCTGTTGAGGTCCTCGTAAACCGGCAGCGTGCTCTCGCCGATCAAGGCAAAACCGCCGGTGCCGGAGGATCGAGCTGACGGATCAGGTTCCGCTCCGATGCGGAAGGCATTCACGGCGATGACCAGAAAAATGCCCCCGGCCATCATGCCGATGACTGCGAGACTGCGACCGGGACGGCGGGTGACATTGCGGACCCCGATTTGAAGGAGATTCGTCGCCTGATCTTCTGACACAGAGGCCGATCTGATCCATTTCGAGATAACCAGAAGGCCTGCGACCAATAGCATAAAACCAGCCCCGAAAAACATGCCGGCGATTGCCTCCGGATTGGTTGCTCTCCCGCCAGCCCACGACAAACCGATGGCCATGATTAGGCAAATCAAGGGAAGGTATCGCCGGATGGTCTTAAGACTGGTGAGAATCCTGTCTGGAGCCTTTCGTCCGCGAGAATCCGTCCAGACCTCGCCCGCGAGCAAGTCCTTCGCTCTGGTCTTGAATATTTTTCGGCAGGCCAGCCAGAGCACGCCAAAAGTGGCCATAAAACTGCAAACAAAGGAAACGACCAGGATCGATGGACTGGCTGCAAAACTGAGTTTTAAGCCAGCCGTGGCCTCGCTCCAGACGCCATTGAGACCAGCCAGAGCCAGCTTGGTGTAGGCAAAACCACCGGTAAGTCCGAGAGTTGTCCCCAGAAGAGCCACCAGCCCGACTTCAAGCAAAATAGTGGCCCGAACCTGCTTTTCACGCCAGCCGATGGCCAATAAAACACCAAATTGCGAAACCCTTTTTTCAATCGTAAAAATAAATAGCAACCCACTGAATATAAGTGCCGAAGCAATTATAAACATGCTCATTCCAACAAATAATCCACCGAAGTCCACACTTCCACGGGCGGCAGCGCTTCCCTCTTGTTTTAAATTGCGTGGAACCAATCCGATATCAGCAAGTCTGAGGTTATTCACAAGTTGTTCACGCAACCCTTTTTCCTCCTGCCCGGTGTCGGGAAACCGTATCGAGGTGAGCTTGCCAAAGCGGTTGCTCCAGAGCTTCTGACCGCCGCCCAGACTGATGAAAGCTTTCGGCGCAGCCCGGTATTGCTTCCAATATTCCTCATCTTTCGGGCGGATCGCGTCTAGTTTCATCGGGATGCCCGGCTGCCAGTCGCGGCAGTTTTTGGCATCCGATACTCCGGGAAAATCCGGGGTCCAGGATTGATTGACCCGCAGGTCGGTCATGGGCAAAATAGCGGTCACGGTAAAATTAGCCGTTCGTTCCACGAGTTCCCGCCCAAGTCCTACGGTGAAATAGCGAATGTCGAATGTATCTCCTGGTGCAAGCTGCAGGTCGTCAGCCAGCCATTGCGTGATGACAGCCGAAGATTCAGCCCCTTCCACGAGCGAGGCAGTAACGAACGAGTATGGCGCGCGCCCTTTGGCCGAGGAAAATCCATTGACCAGATAAGTCAGCACGCCCCGACTGCCGGGCAGTGCTTGGAGGATTTTCTGTGCAATGGAATCATCAAGAAAGACCCGGTCGGTGGTGATTTGCCATTCGCCAGGCGAGCCTGCCAAATGCGTGAGTTTAAGTGAAAAATCTTCGGGAGTTCGATACCCCTCAACGAAGGATAAATACTCACGCATGGCTAATGCACCCGCTTCAGGGCTTACTGGCCCAGAATCAGATGCTGTATTCGTCTTCAACACTCCTTGATTGTATTTCGGAGTATCAAACAAGGCATTTATCATTCGCGAGTTTTGCCCCTTCCCCATCGCCTCCTGAAGTTCCGCCAGGGGAATGTAAACATTGTCCGGCGCGACTTGGGATGACTGAAGCTGAAAGTCACCAAAGTCTTCTCCGCCAACGATGGCGGTAATTTTTCGGCGCAGGGTGACATCTTGATTGCCCTCGCCAGAGAGCGGAGCGTCGCGGGAAATCGCTCCCGGCTTCTCCAGACGGATCAACAAGGTGTCACCGGCTCTGACATCCAGCTTGCGGGCGAGGGCTTGATTGATGGCGAGCGCATCTTTGCCGAGTTGCAGATCGCGTGCGCGCGGACTCAAGCGCCAGAATTCTTTATCCACGCCCAGCACCTGCACCGTGTTGGCGCGCGCCGCGCCATCGGCAGCCGTGGCGGACCCCTTCACTATGATAAGCGGCGCAGAATTCGTTTTCCGGGCCAGTTCCTCGGTGAACCAGCGATCCCCGCCGATCAGCCCAGCCTCAATTTTTCCCAAGCGCAGTTCAGCCGCACGGCGAAGACTTCCCCGAACCGAGTCCCCCACTAGGAGGCTGCCACTCAAGATGGTCGAAGCCAAAAATGAGCCGAGCAACAACCCCAAATGATCCCGCCAGTAATGCCGGAACGAAGCCGTGACGAGGCTGTTTATTTTCATGTATTTAACGTAAAATACTTCAGATCATTGGCATTCTTGTGCAATCCTGAGTCAGTTGACCTTGGTGGAGAACGCACGTTCGTTTCATCTTCTCAGCCTGAGTAACTTGGTGCGTAACTAGCACTAAAGATATGCCGTATTTATGAACTAATTCGACCATCAAATCGGTCAATTTACCTGCATTCGCTTCATCGAGCGATCCCGTGGGTTCATCAGCCAGAATCAGCCGTGGGGAGTTGATCAAGGCCCGTGCCACGGCCACTCGCTGACGCTCGCCACCGGAGAGTTGGGCAGGCATGTAACCCGCCCGGTGATCGAGCCCAACCAGCCTGAGCAGTTCCATCCCCCTCTCGCGGACGTTTTTTGGATCGGGCCGAACCGAAAGTGCGAGCGCGGGCAGCAGCACGTTCTCCAGAACGGAGCATTGCGGCAGCAAATGATGCAGCTGGAAAATGAACCCGATTTTACTGCTGCGCAGTTCGCCGAGCCGCGCTGGACTCAATCCGTGAACCGGCTCACCATCGAAGTTCACCTCGCCCGTGTCCGGCTCGTCCAGGGTGCCTAGAATGTTCAACAAGGTGCTCTTTCCACAACCAGAAGGCCCGACAATGGCCAGTGAATCTCCCGGTTCGATCACCAGCGAAACACCGCGAAGAACAGGAACCTCCTGTCCCGATCCGGGATCACGATAGGCTTTGGAGACGTTTTTGAGTTCGACGAGCGGCATGGATAAATTGGATATACGGGGTCGAAGATGGCAGATGGGGAAAATTCTTCCACCAACTTTGAAGCATCCGGCCTGTCTCCGATTAAACTTTCCTCCAGCGCCTGGCCTTAAAATCAAAACGCGGCAGCGATCCTGGCGGCGCGGACTTCACAGGAATGCGCAGGGAAAATGTATCGCGCAACCTCTCCTGAATACGATCAATGACTTCCTCATCCACACCGGGTTCGAGTTCCACCAGCAATGTAATTTCATCCATCTCATCCTTTTTGTGCTGTTCAACCTGGAATTCTGCGACCTCCGCAAACCGGCGAACGACATTCTCAACCGCACTGGGATAAATATTCACGCCGCGGATCACGGCCATGTCATCAGTTCGTCCGAGCACGCCTCCCTCAAGATAAAGCCGTCCATTGACGAGATGCTTGCAGACCCAGTCGCCCGTGCGGTAGCGCAAAAACGGATTGGTCGTGCGGTCCAAAGTCGTAAGCACAAGCTCGCCCTCCTCACCATCCATGACTTCCAATCCAGTGGCTGGATCAATGACCTCAGCGAGATAGGCTTCCTCCATCACGCACAAACTCGCCGGATGATCCGCATCTTCATAGCTCACCGGTCCAATCTCCGTCAGACCATGATGATCAAAGACCTGCGCTCCACCCCACAAGTCTTTAATTCGGGCGCGCGTCGTAGGAAGGCTGCCTCCCGGCTCTCCAGCAACGATGACACGTTTGATTTTGATTTGATCCAGTCCGACCCCGCTTGGCGGGCCAATGTTTTCTCCCAGGCGCAAGGCATAAGTTGGCGTGCAACAAAGAACCGTCGCTCCGTAACGCGCTATCATTTCCAGTCGCGACTTCGTGCTCAATCCACCTCCGGGGATGACCACGCAATCGCGAGTCGCAGCTTCAAAGCCTGTCCAGAAACCGAGAAATGGCCCGAAGGAAAAGGCGAAGAAAATCGTATCGCCCGGCTTCACTCCCACGGCGCGATAAACTTGTCGCCAGCAGGCGAGCATCGCATCCCAACTAGCCGGTGTATCGAGAATGGCCAGCGGCTGTCCCGATGTAGTCCCCGTCGTCTGGGCAAAACGGGTGTATCGCGAGCGGGGCTCAGTGAAATTCGTGCCGTAAGGCGGATGATCGATGTGATCCTTGAGGATTTCATCCTTCATGGTGAAGGGAACTCGCGCCATGAAATCTTCCAGACCTTTGATGTCAGATGCTTGATTCGCAATCCCCAGCTCACGGAGCCGGCGAGAGTTGAAGTTGTCTGAATACAAAATCTTTTCAATCAACGCATAAAGTTTCCTCCATTGCGTCTCGCGCAGATCCTGGCTGATCACCGGCAAGGGAATACGCCTGGTGAGTTTAAGGTCTGGATTGATCATTGTTTGCTCCCGATTTTACTAGGTAATCAGTGTTTCGCGGCGGGCGTAACCGACCCTGACTTGCCCGCGCCTCCTGTATTCGTGGGCGCATACTTCGCCACGAGGATGCCACCACCAGCAGCCAGCAGGATGCCAAAAATGAAGGGCAGTGGTAACGCCTTGAAGCCGCCCTCCGGCGGATGAACCATCATGGCCACAATGGCATTGACGATCGGCGCTCCCCCGAAAACGATGGGCATGACTGCGGATGCGGATGCGGCCTTGTATATGGGCGATGCGGCTCCTAACGCGAGCACGAGTGTCAATGCCCCGGCAGCGCCGGCTATGCCCGCAATAAAACTAATGGATGTTCCATTCATGGTGAAACTCCAGTTCGACCCCCGCGATTTCAACACCAAGGCCGCAATAATTCCAATGATGGCATAGGCAACACACACCAGAAGAAAGGCTTTCAACCCCGCGTGCTGTGCTTCTGGCCCCGGCGGCTGCAAACTCGCATCTGGCATCGCACCGCGCCCCATATGCAGAATTACGCCATACACCCCCCAGAAAAATACTGTCATCAATGCGTAGGTCAGCCAGCTCATGCCTTTTTGGTTTCCTTTCTCGTTCACTTTTAAATCTTTGTTTGCTTTGACGTGACTTAATCACGAACTCTGCGTGAAACATCAATTAATTTCTTCAGGCTTTCAGCCGGTGCAGCTTCGATCTTCTCCCGGATGCGCGCAGGAATCTCCACGGCCCGCATTTTACCGCTGGCCTTGTCCTTTCGGACGCACACCGTCGTGATGCGCCCCTCGGCGGCAAGTTCGCCATCCGTTTTTCGGATGCGGAAAAGGAACCGCACGGCACGTGTCCTAATTTCCTCAATCAAAACCTCCACCTCCACCTCATCCTCGAAACACAGAGGCGTGCAGTAATCGCAGGAGACATTCACACGCGGCCAGCCTACTCGCTCACCCTCCGGAGCATGTTCGACCCTGTCCACCACACTCAGCCCGAGCGAACGGAAAAATGCGTGCTCCGCGCGCTCCATGAAGCGAAAAAAATTCGCAAAGTGCATGATGCCCGCCATGTCCGTGTCGGCAAATTGCACACGGTCAGGATGGACAAATCGATGTTTCATGCTCAATGCACCTACGCTGAGACCACGCAACCTGCAACGGGAAAGTGCCTCGCGGAAATCACCTGAACTGCTCATAAACAGGCCTGGCATTTCTCGCGAATTCATAAGCGGCTTAAACCAAATGGGGATGAGCACACACACTACCTGTCAAGCTGATCACCAGTGCCGGGCTTGGCGGCAGAGGGCAAGGCGAAGCCGCTGGCGCAAAGCAGTGCGCTCAGGCAAATCGACACGGCGTGGCGGGGCGGCATCAGGAGGGTTAAACGTTCAGGCTCGCCAGACTAGAGAGGAGCTTTGACAAATGGCAAGCGGGCTTCATGTTTCGCAGACATCGTTCGTCAAGTCGCATGCCTACCGAGTTCTTGGCTAAATCTTCGCGCAACACTGCTGCGTCAGCGAAGGGAGTAGCCGGTTGACCGGGAAAGCGCTCGGAGGCGGGCAAGGTGCTGGCATGTTGAGTGAGAAGTAGGCGAACTTGGCTCCGTAAAAAAACATCGCAGATTTTTGAGGCTAGACTGGCCAGTCGTGTGCAAGCGCAGGCCGGGTAAATTTCAAAGACTTTTTGTTCAAGGAGTTTTCATAGCCGAGAAGCTTGGCGGATTATAATTTTGGAAGGGTTGGCACGGCCAATGCCTATGTTTGTCCTGTGGGCTCATTTGCCGGGCCGCTCAGAGAAAAATGCAGCACCAGCAGGCATGTCAAAAGTTGTCTCATTCAGTTCATGATCGCTGTTATGGAATTCCTCCGGTCATTGGCAACGAACTTCTACAACTCGATTCGGATCGAAAGGGACTACTGTGCTGATACCGACTTTTACAATCACGTTGTCTCCGGCTACGAAAACGTCCCAAATCCTTTTTCCGTCGTCCAAGGTAACAACGACTCGCTGAACGCCGTAACTGTATTCCGGCATCGCAACGATTGCGTCCTTGAATTTATCGGGCAGCTTGATGGGTGTTGGCATTTTAGAATCCTTTCGGGAATAAAACTTCCTGCACACCGCCAACACCACCAAACTCTCCACCCGGAACAATTCCTCTCTGGATAAGAGTTCCAGGTGGTGGTTGCAGATATCGATAATAAACTGGTGCAGAGTAATCGGGCAAATCAAGGAGACTCTTGAGCACCGCAGGATCGCGCCCAATGGCATTAAATGTTGCTTCGGGCATTGCATAGGTTCTCGGCAAAGCCCCTCCTGCACCATTAAATGAGAAATTCAGACGTTCGGGCGTTGCTGCGACTCGAACAAAAGTTTCACCCGCCGTCGTAACCCCAGGTGTCTGGATGCGTGCGCCGCGTGCGAACGGAAACTCCAGTTGCTCATAAACTGGTGCCGTCTTTGCGGCAGTTTCCGCTGCCCCTGTCGCTCGTCCGGCGGGCGTGACTTTGCCGAGCAACAGCTGTAACTCAATTTGAACCGCAGCATCCGCAAAAAACTTGCTGAGCTTGTCAGGATCGCTTTTGATTACATTCCAATCCTGGTGATACCGGCAGGCCAAATCTTTCCAGAATGACTCCTCAGGAATTGCAGCTAAAATGTTTTTCCAACGATCACCAAGAACTCCCAACCCTGCTTTGAACCTTTCTGCCTGATCTCCAGGATGCTTAACCCATTCCTTTAGACCGACGGCGATCGGTTTGACCGCATTGATTTCCGTGTTTCCAATATTCTGAAATCCTTTCATCGCCCCAACCGCTCCGCCAACAAAAATCCTCTTCCAATAGGCGGTATCGATCGCTCCTAACAAGTCCACGCTGCCAACAGGGTTATTCCCCACCATTCCATACAAATTCACTCCGCCCAATTCACCCAGCGGATCGGAGTTAAGCCAGCGGCCCAAATCGGGCCTGTAGTAGCGGTAGCCGTAGTAACTTAGTCCCGTCTCGCGATCCGTGTATTTCGTGCTGAACCGGAAGGGTATGGCCCGCGCCGCAGCACTGCTCGCCGCGTTCGTGCCCATCGACGCCGCCATGACCACTCCGCCGAAGGGATCATAGTCCAGTTTCAGAACTGGCAATCCGCTGGTGGCATCTACATAGCCGATGACGTTGCCGTTACCGTCATAAGAAGGGAAAAGTGATAAGGGGTAAGGGGTAAGGGTGGTGGCCCAGAGCAGGCCGCCAACGCCGCCCGCGCCTTGCAGGCTGCCGCTCACGTCCAAGCCCCAAGCATAGGAGCCGCGGAGAGTGGGAGATGCGGTGATGTCGAGTTCGGCGATGAGGTTCCAGCCGTCATAGACGAAGGCCGTGTCCGCGGTGGTTTGCCATGCGGTGCCGTTCCAGTTTTTTACCGTCTTGCGGGTGCGGCGACTGCCTGGATCGTAGGTGAACTCCAATCGTTGTCTCACCCAGCCACTTGGCAGTGTCGCAATATTTTCCTGAATGGAGAGCAAGCGATTCTCTGCGTCCCATGTGTATGTCCAGCGGGAGTCGCTGGTTAGATTGCCGTCGTCATCGTAGGTGAATCTCTCGGTCGCGGGTGGAAGATATAACTTTCCGGTAGTAAGCGACGCGAGATCAGTTCCGTTCGCTCCCGCTCCGGGCTTGGCGGCGGCGATGCGCACATTCTCGCGCACAGGGCCAGTCGTGTTGTCCAGATTCCACTCGCGCCAGAACGCGCTGCCTTTGCGTGTAGCGGGCTTGGCTTGGACGACGACGTTGGCATCGGCGGCGGCTTCGCCAGTGACGCTGAGGTAGGGCGGGACGGTGCGAGTGGTGTATTGATTGAGAGTGTTGAGAGTGTTGAGAGTGTTGGGAGTGTAAGCGGACGTGTGTGCGGGCGAGACGCCCGCGCTCCTTTGTAAAAAATTCCCGATGGCGTCGTAACTGTATCCATACTGCAAGAACGGCTGCGGGGTGCCATCGCTGAATTTCTTTCCGCCACTGGTCACTTCTCCGCGATCATTGTAACCCCAGGCCCACTGCGTGCCGTCCTCGCGCGTGACACCGGTGCGCTGGTCGAGATTGTTGTAGGCATAAACGGCGTCAAACACGCCCTGGCTCTGCGCATTGAGTGACTTGATCTCCGTGAGCCGTCCTGCCAGATCGTAAGTTCGCTGGCTGGTCAGGCGGGTGGTGCCGCCATCCTTGAGCGTGACACTCGTGACCAGACTGGCATCGGCATCGTAACCGTAAATGGCCGTTTCATTGCCCCCGGCGACCGCCGACAGGCGCGAGGCGCCATCGTAGCCGAAGCCTTGGCTGGAGAGAACTGTCGAACCCAAGACCGAGGCCACCGCCGAAACCCGGCGCAAGGCATCGTAACCATGCGAGACCAATAGACCGCTCAAAGGACCGCCGCTCAGGGTCTCGCTCTGAATCTGCCCCCACGCATCAAACACCAGGGCATCAGTCACGCCATTTGATATGACGGCGGAAGCCAGGCCCAGTCGGTTGAAGGTGTTTGTCACCGACGGTGTGCTGTCGGAGTAGGTCACACTGCTGTTTTCGCCTGCATTGTTGTAACCATAAGTCGCCACCAAGCCGCGCGCATTGGTCTTGGTTAGCAACCGTCCCGCCGCCGTGTAAGTGTAGATGCAGCCTTTGTTCGCGGCATCAAGCTTCTTCCAAAGTCTTCCAGTAGCTGCCTCATAAACCCAGGTCGTGGTGCCCGTGGCCGCGGTCATCGAAGCCATACGGCCCTGCGGCGTGTAGGTGTAACTAATAGGATACGCGCGATTGCCGGAAACAGTGCTGACTGCACCCGTGGGCGTGTAAGTATAAGTGACGGTTCCATTGGCGGCGTCCGTGACCGTGGCCTGACGGCCCATGTTGTCGTAGTCGATAGTCGTGACCGGTGCCGTTCCGCCGCCGGTTGGGGCGGGGCCGGTGATGGTGTGAACGCGGTCATTGCTGTCGTAAGCATAAGTGGTGGCTGCTCCGCGTCCATCCTGCGTCAGCGAGAGCCTTCCGTGGGTGTCGTAAGTGTAAGAGGTGGAATCAATCACAGTCCCGGCGGAATCCTTGCGCACCAGTGAGGACTGTCGCCCGCTGCTAAATGACTTGATCACGGTCGAGCCATCGCCTGCCGTGACTGTTTCCGTCCAAGCACCATTCCCGGAATAACTGGCGTGGGATTGCGCGGTGTTGCCGCCCACCGTCACCCAAGTATCCAGACCGTCCACGGCGCGATCCGTGGTGCTCAGGACTGTCGAGGCCGTGGCGTTGTCCGTCGTCCAGACTGTCTGGGTGCCCCGCTCCACATTGCGCCCATCAGCGCGGGCAGTCACCGTAACATCGGTTTGTATGATCCAGTCTGTCCCAGAGTCGTCAATGGACCCGTTCCGGTTCATGTCCAGCACGGATCGCATCTGGCGTCCGCGGCTGTCATAGGTGAACAAGGAGGTGACGTTGTCGGCATCCACCGATTTGTAGGGCTGTCCGAGATTGTTAAAATAGGCCACAGCAGCCCCGGTGGGTATCTCCGTTTTGAAGGTTCTGCCTGCCAGATCAGTCCAGACCTTCGTCCACTCGGCGGTGTCCGCACCGCCAGCATCCAGCGCGATGGCCCTGACCCATCTGGTGCCATCCGTTTCCACGCCATAGTCATAGCGCACGGGTGAAACAGCCGTGCCTGTGACGGATTTCAGCGCACCATCCCGGTATAACGTGCTGGTTGCTGTTCCGCCATCGGCAGAGGTTGTCGTATTGATGACATATCCGTTGGAGTCAATCGAGGAATCAAACACCGCGCCACCGTTGGTGCTTGAGGACCGGGAAACAAGCTGTCCGGCGAGATTGTATAACCTTTGCTCCAGTTGAATTTCTGAGCTGTCAGAGCCGAGGCGCGAACTGTAAACTGCAAGACCGGATGTTCTCGTTTTCCAAGTCAGGCCCAGGCTGCTTTGTGTTTTGGTGTGTGACAAGGTCAAATCCGCATAACTCGTGACCACGCCGCGACGGTCGTTTGACGGCAAACCCATGCTGCTGGTGCATAATAGCACGCTGAGAAAAAACAGCGCGGCGGGGCGGATCAACATAGTGCGGTCAAAGCGAAAACTCAGGGGAGCAAGGACATCGCACGGCCTTGACAGGAATCAAGCGCGTTGCAAGATCGCAGACGACATCGTTGCAGGAGTCGCATCCATAGGAAGCGGATTATTTTCCGTTAAAATGTTAAAATGAAATGGTGCTGGTTGATCGGGCGATGTTCCGACATCGCTTGTTTGAACAAACGTTTAAACCA
>JAYVOH010000030.1:0-40234 GCA_043758025.1 Verrucomicrobiota bacterium | reverse complement strand
GTGCAACCACCAAGGTCTGCACTACAAGCCGTTTTGGAAAACAAACCTCGCAAAATCAAGGGTTCCAGCACCATGAACCGCCGAAAATAGCAGTTTTTTAGGTCGAGTCCGCCAGGTCGGGTTAGCCCACGGAGGGGCGCGCGCCAGCGTGGAAAGCACAGGCAGCGAGAAAGAATTGCTGCATGACCGGAGTAACGGCAATCACCACCTCGTCATTCAATCCATCCAGCCCATGAAACTCACCTTGCTCATCGCCATCGCCCTGGCTTCGATCACCATCACCAGCCTTCGCTCGGAAATCGCCGTGAAGAATGGTGAGAAAAACGATCCCATCGGCAAGCTGACAAAAAAGCTCGATGAAACCCATGGAATGTGGGTCAACGGCCTGTCCCCTACGCTCGATCTCCCGCAGACCGCGACCAGTGACGAAGTGCTTCTGAGGATCATCGCTGTGAATCGTCTCGGAACCAATGTCGGCACACTGGAAGTGCGGAAGGACTGGCCGATTCAAGTTTTCGCTCCTGGAGGCGATCGCTACACAGCGGCCCTGGTCGAGCTGGATGTCGGCAAACGCATCATCCTGTTCCGCTGGGAGGGTAACACGTGGTGGAGCCGTGTGTTTGAGCTGCCGTGAACAACGGATGAAGGCGGCGCGGAATCAAAGAGCAAGCATAAGTTTTCAGCGTGGTGCTTGCATCAGCATTCAATCACGTTGAAAGCCTCCCATGCATGAATACGACTTTATCGTCGTGGGTAGCGGCGCGGCGGGATTGACGGCCGCGCTGGAGGCCGCGAGGCATGGCCGCGTCGTTTTGCTGACGAAGAAATCAGCGGCCGATTCCAACTCCGCGTGGGCGCAGGGCGGCATCGCTTGTGTGCAGAGCGGGGAGGATTCCATCGACCAGCATGTGCGGGACACGCTGGTGGCCGGCGCGGGGCTTTGCAAAGAGGACGTGGTGCGCACCATCGTGAGCGAGGGGCCGCAGCGCATCAAGGATTTGCTGGCGCTGGGGGTCTCCTTTGACACGCGTGAGGTCAACGGTCACGCAGAGTTCGATCTCACGCGTGAAGGCGGGCACAGCAAGCGGCGGGTGCTGCATCATCTCGATGCGACCGGAAAGGAAGTAAGCGACAAGCTCATTGCTGCCGCGCGCGCGGAAAAAAACATCACCCTGCTG
Source organism: Verrucomicrobiota bacterium (assembly GCA_043758025.1). GTDB lineage: Bacteria > Verrucomicrobiota > Verrucomicrobiia > Verrucomicrobiales > Verrucomicrobiaceae > VFKE01. The sequence goes on along the minus strand of JAYVOH010000030.1, from coordinate 39,056 downwards.
GAAAATCATTATGCGATCGACATCATAACCACGGGCAAGCTCGGATTCGTGAGCGAGGATCGTGCGCTCGGAATTTATGCGTTGAATGAAGCGACCGGCGAGGTTGGAACACTGCGGAGCGACCGCATATTGCTGGCCACCGGCGGCTGCGGGCGCGTTTATCAATACACGACCAATCCCAAAGTGGCGACCGGCGACGGCGTGGCCATGGCCTGGCGCGCGGGCGCGAGCGTGGCGAACATGGAGTTCATCCAGTTCCATCCGACCTGTCTTTATCATCCGAAGCAGCGCTCGTTTCTCATCACCGAAGCGATGCGCGGCGAGGGCGCAGTTTTGATCGGCAAGGACGGCAAGGAGTTTATGCAGAAATACGATGAGCGCGGCTCGCTTGCGCCGCGCGACATCGTGGCGCGGGCGATTGACCACGAGATCAAGCGCACGGGCGCGCCCTGTGTCTTCCTCGATATTTCCTTTAAACCCGCAGACTTTATCATTGGCCATTTCCCGAACATTTATCAAACCTGCCTCGGTGTCGGCATCGACATCACCACGGAGCCGATCCCAGTGGTGCCCGCCGCGCATTATCAGTGCGGCGGCGTGAAGACGGATGTGAACGGTGCGACCACCTTGCGCGGATTGTGCGCCGTGGGCGAGGCTGGTTGCACGGGCTTGCATGGCGCGAACCGGCTGGCCAGCAACTCGCTTCTGGAATGCGTCGTGGTCGCGCATCGTGCCGTGGAATTGCTGTTGCACAAGCTTCCGCTGGGACATCATCATGAGCAGGACTTTGCCTTGCCCGCCTGGCAGAGCGGAGACGCGCAGAATCTCGACGAACTCGTGGTCATCTATCACAACTGGGATGAAATCCGCCGCCTGATGTGGGACTACGTCAGCATTGTGCGCACATCCAAACGGCTGCAACGCGCGGCGGCCCGACTGCGCAATCTCAAGCGCGAGGTGCAAGAGTTTTACTGGAGCTTCCGCGTGTCTGCCGAGGTGCTGGAACTGCGCAACCTCGTCGAGATCGCATCACTGATCGTCGATTGCGCTTTGCGACGCCATGAGAGTCGCGGGCTGCATTACACTTTGGATTATCCAGAGCCTGATGAATCCAAACCGCCGACGGACACAGTGTTGCGGAGATATTGAACTGTGATAAGCCAGCAAACTGGCTATTTCGTCGCTGTCCATATGAGGTATAACCCGAAAAAAAGATGAACAGATGGCCCCATCAGCTGGTCTTAATATGTCCCTCCGAAACAACTAGATTGCCCATTGAATCATAATTAGTTGCTGTTATTAGAGATACTGTATTACGCCGCGATAATTTGTCTTTGGAGGGGTTGCCAAATCAGTGTGAAAAGTGGTAAATTGAATACTAAAAACCGAACCCATCCGGTAATAATGACCTGCAATAAAGCCATCATCCGCCCAATTCTCTTCGTAGCAGCCACGTTGGCGGGTGCGGTCTATGCCCAGCCAGTGGCATCTGCGACCATCACGAGTGAAAGCGCGTCCATCGGCGCGCTGGCCATTTCCCGGCAGACCATGTCCCCTTCTTTGGGGGGAGCCTCTGCCCAGGCGTTGCCACGGGTGTTTTCGCCTACTTTGCCCCGCACGGTTTATACCAAATATCCTTGGAAAACCGACATTGTGGCCACGGTTTTCTGGGTGGGCGAACTGCCTTCGGGAGCCAATACCACGCCCAACCACGCCAGTTCGTGGGACGCATCTTGGATGACGAATTTTGGAGGTTTTGATGACCCCAACAAGCGGAGCGAGTTCCGGCCTGCGGCCTTCGTCCCCCGCCAGAATCCATTTTATGTCGCGCTGCCCTACAATGACTGCGTGAACAGCAGTGTCACAAAAAAAGATGCCGGCAAAGTCATTCCCTGGTTCAAACAACTCTATAAGGAGCCGGGCAAATCCGTCTGCCGGGATCGCTGGGTTGCCATCCGCTGTGGCGATCGCATTTGTTACGCGCAGTGGAGTGATTGCGGCCCGTTCGTCACGGATGATTCGGCCTATGTTTTTGGCGATGCCCGACCGGCCAACTCCAAAAATGACGGCGCGGGAATTGATATTTCCCCGAGTGTCCGCGACTACCTCGAATTCGCCAGCGGGCGGAAGTGCGACTGGCGTTTTGTCGATACTCACGAGGTGCCCGAAGGTCCTTGGAAATCATGGGGCGGCAACAATCACTTCGTCCAGCAGGTTGGTCGGGACAAGGAAGCGGTCACTTCGCGCTTGGAAGAATTGCGCCGTCAGCGTGACGAGTGGTTCAAGAAAAGTGGCAACGCCGATTACGCGCGTCGTTGATCCGCTGCTTTTTCATAAACCCGGTTGATCAGGCTTGGGTGTGATGGGTGGACCGAAGGCAGCCAGTAGCCGCCGAATTTTTTCCACCACGCCTCCGCCAGTCGGGTGACGCACCAGCCGGCCAGCAGTCCCAAGGGAGCGGAACCGAGCACATCACTGGGCCAGTGGACGCCGCAGTAAACGCGCGACCACGCCACCAGCATGGCTGCCGCGAAAAAAATCCAGCCGCCATGTCCCAGAAAAACCAGCGCCACCGCTGCCACGGCAAACATGTTCACCGTGTGGGATGACGGGAAAGATTTTCCCCTGGCTCCTGGCTTGAGATCATGCCCCGGTTCGACATCAGGCAGTCGAAACATCGCGAGCATTTGCGGCCGGGCCTGTGGCAGGTTGCGCTTGACCACGGCGCTTATGGTTTCATGGGGCCGCACGCGACCAATGATTTTCTTTAGCGGCCCGCCGACCAAGCCTTCACTGAGCAGCGCAGCGAGCGTGGCGCAGATGAGAAAGGACCGGATGCGAAAGCCGCCCCGCCAAGCAGCGAACATGGCCGCAAGAAAAATTAACGGAGTCCACGCGGCGAAACTTGTGACCGTGGGAAGCAGATGATCCAGAAACGGACCGGTCCAATCACGGTTCATGCGCAGCATGAGCCATTGATCAATTTGTTGCGCCTCCTCCAGCATCACTCAGGCAAGCGTGCCCTGCTGGTCAAGTCAACCGGCTAAACTCCGGTGGATCACTTTGGCGCGATGCCTTCCGGCTTGTCCTCAGACGGAGGTTCGGACGGGTCACGTCGCTTGGGTGGCCTCCATTTTATCATCTCGCGCGCGAGAAAGACCTTGTAAGACCGGTTGGCGCCGTGGCCCAGCGGCACTTTGATCTCTCCGAACAGATCGACGCTCTCGAACTGTCTTTCCAGCGGCGGGGGCATGCTTTCTGGCGGCGTTTCTACATTGTCCGGCGGCATGATGACCAGCGAGTCCCAGGTCAATAAATTCAAGTCGCCCGCATCCGGCCAGATTTCATATTGCGATTCCGGAGGTCCTTCGTGAACATAACGAAACACCCTCGGCTGCTGCGGCATGTAAAACGCCAGCTGGCTGGCATTGGAGCGGTCACCATAAACAATCACAAAAGTCTGATCGGGTCGCGGCACTTTCGCCAGCAATGCCCCGGCCTGCGCCCCCGCATCCCTCCAGCCGCGCAGCCGCAGCGCGGCATCGAAGCGGGTGCCCGCCTGACCCAGTGCGCCGATGGCAAAGGGCAGGATGCAACTGAGCAGCGTCACCACCAGGCCGGACAGGATCGCCGGTCGCGCCCAACCGGCTGGCCGCTTCCACGCCAGTTTGTCCAGTGCCACCCGATCCAGCCATGCGCCCGCCAGCACGGTGGCGCTGATGTAAAATACGGCGGGCCAGTTCACGTTCACGCTTTGTCGCATGGATAGCAGAATGAACACCGCCAGCCCCGGAGCGGAGAACATCACCGCGTAGCGCTCTTTCTCATCAAGCACATGCCATTTCCAAAGGCCGCCAAAAACGGCGACGATCATTAATATCCAGGTCACGGGAGAAAACGCGAGCGCCTGCAATCCGAGAAACTCGCCCAGCGTGCCGAGATGACCGAGCAAGCTTGGTTCCGATCGCGTTTCAAAATGATGGCTCGTATGCTTCAGCGTGACCCAGTCGTGCAGAGCATTCCACCAGATGACAGGCGTGAGAAACAAGAGCGACCCCGCGATACAGAGCCAGAACGATGGGCGGCGCAACAACGCGCGAGAAGAGGGATTGAGTGCGCAATGCAGAATCATCAGAAGCGGAAACACGAGCATCATTTGCTTGCTCAAATGACCGAGACCGAGAATCAGCGACAGCAGCACCCAGCGCGAAATTTTGTCCGGCTGTTCAATGGCGTTCCAGAAGACCAGCAATGCCGCCGTCCAGCAGAGCACCAGCGGCGCATCAATCGTGAGCACCAGATTCAGCAGCGCATTCGCCGGCGTAAATGCGCACAACAAAAGCGCCAGCAGCGCGGCGCGCGGGCCGAAGAGTTTGCGCGCGACCCGATGGAGCAAAAACAGCGAACACGTTCCCAGCAACAGCGCCGCGCCACGAATGCCCCACTCGCTGTTGTTGCTGATGCGTCCGACAAGGCCCATGAGCCAGCCGATCATCGGCGGCTTGCTGAAGTAACCCCAGTCCAGCCGGCGGCCCCATTCCCAATAGTAACTCTCGTCCCCCGCCAGATCGAACTGCGCGGTGAAAGGAATGAGATAGAGCAGCCGGAACGCCGTCAGCCACGCGAGCACCCGCATCGCAGTGCGACTTGGATCACGGGTGGTCAAAAATTCGGCCTTGGCTTCGGGCATCCGTCATCCTGCGCAGATTCACCCAATGTTCAACGTGCGAGCTTGAGAAACTCAGGCATTTTCCCGGATAGATAAACCCGAGGCACCCATGACTGACAAAGCGATTCCTTTCAGCGAATGGATGCGCGGCGCGTTGTTCGATCCGCAGGGCGGCTACTACGCACGGAACATCCGCACGGTAGGGCGCGGAGGCGATTTCTCCACCTCGGCGACCATCAGCCGGGTGCTCGGCGAGGCAATGACTGCATGGCTTGCAACAGAGATCAACCTCGCGCCCTCGGTGCGCACAGTCATCGAAGTCGGCGGCGGCGAAGGCTCGCTCATGCGCGACACCATGAAGTCGCTCGGCTTCTGGTGTCGGCACCGTCTGCGCTTCATCCTGGTGGAGAGTTCGTCTGTGCTGCGGGAGAAACAAAAGAGCACATTGCAAAGCGGGCGCGTGGAATGGTTCGATAATCTTCCCGCCGCTCTCAATGCATGTGAAGGCCGCGCCTTCATTTTTCACAACGAACTTCTCGACGCCTTTCCGGTTACGCTTGCGCAATGGGACGGAACATCGTGGAAAGTAGTCTGGCTTGAGAAACTCGACGGCCGATGGACGGAACAACTCCGCGATCTCTCGCTGGACAATGAAGCCGCACGTCATTTCAGCGCGCTCGCGCATCCGTCCGCAGAACCGCAACGCCGTGAACTCGGCACTGCAGCCGATGCATGGTTGCGCTCGTGGGCTGGCCATTGGCATGAAGGCGCGATGCTCACGCTCGATTACGGCGATGTATTCCCTAAGTTATATCATCGGAAACCGCGCGGCACCTTGCGCGCTTATCTCCATCATCAAGTTCTCACCGGCACGCAAGTCTATGAGAACATGGGGCGGCAAGACATCACGGCGGACGTGAACTTCACCGACATCATGCGTCGGGGAGAGTCGCTCGGCTGGAGCAATGTCACTTTTGAAAACCAACGTCAGTTTTTGCAAAGACACTTGCGCGATTTTGGAAAAAGAATCGTCAGTGATTCCGCGCTGAACTTTCTGACCGATGAAGAAGGTGCCGGCGCAGCCTTCAAAGTGCTGACCCAACGCCAGACTTAGCGTTTGCGCCGGGCGCGCGGTGGTGTTAGCAAAGACATCCCACGCGGAACTCCTCATGAAAGCCCATCAAATACTTCAAGCCATCAGTCCCGAACAACGCCTGGCCATTCTGTGCTGGATCCAGAAAGAGTCGAAGGAGGCCTTCCGCACCGCGCTCTTCCAAGTGGGCGCACAACGCAAGCTCCGCCCGCAGTATTTCCAGACCAAGAACCGCGAGCAACAGGCGGCATGGCTGAGCGACAATTTGAGAAGCAAGCTTTACGACGGTGTGACCGAACAGCTTCTCCAACTCTGGTTGCTCAAGGGCAAGACCCCGATGCTGATCGCATTCCTTGATGCCGCTGAAATCAAACACGACGGACAGGGGCAGGTGGACGATCTTCCCGAGGAACTCGATGCCAAGCAGGTGAAGGCCGGTGTGGATACGATCCTCAAGGACAATACTCCGGCGGAGGTGGCCATTTACCTCCAACTCTTCCAGCGCCAGAAGGAAGGCGGCTGGTCTGCGATTGCCAAGGAACTGGAGAAGCGCGACGTGCTGAAGCTGGAAGTGCCCGCGAAGTAACCGGCATCACAAGGTGACGTCGGCGTTGGCGATTGAAACGAGACGCCAGTCGCCGGGTTTCCATCCGTCTTTGCGCCAGACGAAGACCCAGGGCTTCGTGATGCGGTTCACGTGATCGACTATCATGCTGCTTCCTGTGGCACCGCTGCCGTTCATGTGGATGGTGCCTGAAAGCGTGACGGTTTTTTCATCGCGTGCGACGCTTTGCGGCTTCCAGTCAAAGCTGATCATGATGAAACTTTGCAGTGCTTCGTGCGCGGCGTTGAGCGCCTCATCGCGCTTCATGCCCCAGGCATCCGAGTAATCCGCCGCGATCAAAAGATTCAGTCGCGCCCAACTTCGTTTTGCAGCGAAGCCGATGAGTGTTTCCTGCTGATGCTTCACTTGCGATTCCGCGCTTTGCAGAAACGGGATGATGAACCACACGACGGAGATCAAGGCGGAGGCGATGGAAACGCGGAGAAACCAGCGAAGCATGGCAGCAGTGGGGTGCGACTTTTTAAATAAGCTGAAGCTGGGCGTTGACGGCATGATCACCGTTTGAGGATGCTGCTTCATCGTGCATTCCGACTTCCAGCCAGGGAGTAGGCGCGTGACGTTGCGCGCAGTGAACGGCCACACCGGGGTATCCGGCTTGAGAAAGCGCGGCGAATATTTTTTTCTTCGCGGTTTCAGGGTCGTTGCAGTCATCGCTGAGGTGGCCGAGCACCACGTTGCGCAGCCCGTCATGGGCGACGCTTTGCACCAGATCGGCAGCTTGTTCGTTGGATAAGTGGCCGTGCCGTCCGCTGATGCGCTGCTTGATGGACCAAGGGCGTTTGGTATCGGCATCGAGCATGGGGGCGTCGTAATTGGCCTCAATGAAAAGTGTGTGAGAGCCGCGCAGCCGGTCGCGGATAAGATTGGTGATGAAGCCGACGTCACTGAGCACACCGAGCCGGGAGCGCGCATTGCTGATGATGAAGCCCACGGGATCAACGGCGTCATGCGGCACGGAGAAACTCTCGATGCGCACATCCTGGAACTCGAAGGCGGCACCGGATTGCAGGAGACGCCAGCGCGGTCTGGCCTTGGTGAATGCGGATTGCTGGAGTGATTCCTGAGTGAGCGGCGTGCAGAACAGGGGCACTTCGTGTTTGCGGCAGAGCATTTCCAGTCCCTGCGTGTGATCACCGTGTTCGTGCGTCAGGAGGACACCGTCGAGATCTTCAGGTTTCAAGCCGACCATCTCCAGCCGCAGCATGATCTGGCGTCCGCTCAGTCCCGCATCCAGGAGCAGGCGCGTGCGCTCCGTGCGCACCACCGCGCAATTGCCGGAACTGCCACTGCCGAGGATGGTGAGGGAAAGCATGCCGGAGAATACGGGTGGATTATGAAAAGTGAAAAGTGAAAAGTGAAAAGTGAAAAGTGAAAAGTGAAAAGTGAAAAGTGAATAAGCGTCCCCCAAGCCGCCGCTTTTCACTTTTTACTTATGCCATTTCACAGGTATCATGTGATTCATGCGCACGCTGCTCCGACGCACGGTTTTTCTCTCGCTACTTCTGGCGACGGGCGGGGCCATTGCGTATGTCAGCAGCGATGGATTCGCGCGGACGATACGGGAGATGGTCTTGCTGCGGCTTGAGCAACGTGGCGTGTATGTGAATCTGGATCGATTGTTTCTGGATCCGATGGAAGGGCTGGTGGCAAAGAAAATAGAGGTCTATCAGGATGCTGCGCATCAAAAGCTGCTGGCCCGGGTGGATCGGCTGAACGTGGATTTGAATTTCAGCCGGCTCCTGCAAAAAGAGGTCGAGATCGAAGGCGTGGACTTGCGCAATGCGGATCTGTCATTCCCGATTGATCCTGATGATCCCAAGTCCGAGCATCTGGTCCTGAGCAGGCTCAGCGCACGGGTCTTGTTTACAGGCGAGCGCATTGAAATCCGCCGCGCTGAGGGTGACCTTTATGGCTTGCACCTGAGCGTGACCGGGGCGCTGCTCAGGCCAAAACCGGCAAAGGACGAGATTGAAGAGAAGCTGGCGCAGGAACGAAGCCGGCAGCGTCTGGCCGCGATCCTGGCACGCCGGGATTTGATCATGGAGACGGCGAAGATGCTGAAGCATTTCGAGACGGCGCGCGCGCCCCGGCTGGATGTGGAGGTGAACGGTGATCTGGCGAAACCGGAGGAGCTGACGGGATCGCTGCACCTGACGGCCAACGGTTTGCGGCATGGTGATTATGTCTGCGAGGAACTGGAGGCACGGGCTTCATATGCAGGCCAGTTGGTGGATCTGACCAGCTTGCGATTGAAGGACAAGCTCGGCCTGCTGGAAGCGAGTGCGACTTATGAAATCGGTGGCGATGTGGTGGATTTTCATCTTCGCTCCGGTGCCAATCTGCCGGGTTTGGCTTCGGCGGTGACGGGTAATGATGTCTTGCGGGAAGTTGTATTTTATGAGCCGGTGGACATCGTGGCGGATGGACGTGTATTGCTCGGCAAGGCAGTTCCGAAGGATGCGTTCTTGCCAGTCGAATGCGCGGGTTCGGTCCGCATGGGTCGCTTTGCCAGCCGGGGAGAGGTGCTGGAGGGGTTGTCGGTAAACTTCGGCCTGTCGCCGGAGGGCTGCTATTTCAGGGACGGGTTGCTGCGTCATAAGTCCGGCACGCTCGGATTGCAGGCCATGTGGAAAAAGAGCGATGGCTTCCGTTACCGCGCTTTGATGAGGATGGATCCGAACACGTTCATTCCCTTTATCCATTTTCCTCAGACCCAGGAGTTCATCCGGAGGTTCAAGTTCCGGGAGGAGTCGAGTATTTTTGCCGAGGTGGAGGGTCACGGCGCGACGGCTGACATTGGGAACGACTGCAAGAACCGGGGGCATGTGGAGCTGCACAATTTCAAATACCACGGCGAGGAATTCGCACGAGTGGAGTCGGATGTGGAGTTCGAGGGGCCGCAGCATTATTTCCGCAACATGCGATTTGAGCGGGCCGAGGGAACTGGGCTGGCCAATGAAATTGATTGGGACGACCATGCCCACACGGTGAGTTTCAAGGGGCTGGTCTCGGACATGAATCCGGTCGCCGTGGTGGGTTGTTTCGCGCGGCCCACGGCCGATGTGATTGCGCGTTACCGCTTTGACAAGCATCCTCATGCCGAGGTGGATGGCATCCTGTTTCTGGACGGCCCCGGCACGGATCTGCGCGTGAAATTACGCGGTGAAGGTGTCGGTCATTATATGCTGTGGGGCAATGACTACACCATTAGCAAGCCGACGGGAGAACTCAGCTTCAAAGGCCCCAAACTTACTTATGATGTTCGCGGCGGGGCCTTCGGAAAAGACATGACTTGCAAGGGTGATGTCGATCTTAGTGACGGCGCGAATGACTACACGGTGGATTTGCGCGCCGGGAGTTTCCCGTATCTCATTTTCAGCAAGCGCCTGCCCTTTGAAAAACTGCGCGCCACGATTCTATGCCGCAAAGGGCAGGCAGATTTCAATGTGAAGGCGAATCTCTTCGAGGGTAACGTTGAATTGCGCGGCAAGATGGATGACCGCAAGCAGCCCCAGTCCTTCACCGGAGAGTTGCGCATCAACGCGGTAAGCTTCAAAAAATTCGCCCAGGTCTATTCGCCGGAATTCGAGACCGAGGGCGACTTTACCGGTCACGCGGAATTCACCGGCGTCCTCGGCGACTGGAAAAAACTCAAGGGCAAGGGCGCGCTCGTGATTCTCAACAGCAACCTCTACGCCGTGCCCATCCTCGGACCGCTCACGCAAGTGATCGGCGCGCTGCTGCCCAGCCCGATCAAGGGATTTAATGTCGCGAAAGAAGCGGACGCCACCTTCACGCTGGCAGATGGATTTGTCACGACCCAGGACCTTATCGCCAGCACCAAGGTCTTCACCATTGCCGCGAATGGAAAGATTGACTATCTCGAAGACCGCATTGATTTTCATGCCCAGGTGAAGTTTGGAAAAATCCTCGGACTGGTCCTGTTCCCCGTCAGCAAAATTCTCGAATACACCGGCGAGGGCAGTGTCGGCGATCCGGTCTGGCGCCCCCGTTTCTTCAGCGGCAGCAATGAGAAGACCCCCTTCCGCAGACAGGAACAGGACGCCCGCACGGACCTAGCGCCCGTGTCACCGGCTAAGTCAGGCACCCCATCCCCGAGGATCCCCAAGGCCATGTCACCAGAGCAGAACGGTAATAGTGCCCGCCCCCCAAAGCCACCGGTCAGAACCGGCCGATGACACTGCGTCGTTGACGGAACTCATTCACCGTGCGGAAATGATAGCTGCCTCCATGACCGACCCCGACCAGCCGCAATGGTATTGCGTTCATTCAAAACCGAAGTGCGAGCATCTCGTCGCCGGTGCCTTGCGCAACCTCGATAACGTGGAGGCTTATTGCCCGCGGCTGAGATTTCAACGCAGCACGCCGCGCGGGAAAGTCTGGTTCACGGAGGCGCTTTTTCCCAGCTATCTTTTCGCGCGCTTCGATCTCGCCCAGTCTTATCGCGCAGTAAAACATGCGCACAATGTCATTCGCGTCATCGAGTTCGGCAGTGTGCCCATTCCTGTCCCGGCCCGGAGCATCGAGGAATTAAAAAATGAAATGCTGGGCGAGGAAACCCGCGAGGTCAGTTACGGCGTTCATGTCGGCGATGTGGTCGAAGTCGCGGAAGGCCCGATGCGGGGACTCAAGGGGATCGTGGAAAGATTACTCAGCGGGGAAGACCGTGTCCGCGTGCTGCTGGAGTTCCTCGGCCGGGAAAATCGCGTGGACGTGCCTGCCGCCAAGCTCCTCAGTGAACGTGGCCCGCGCGAGATCATGAACGCGCCGGGTTAAGGTCTTGGCATCGGCGCCAGTGACGCTATTATTGCCATCAGTTTACGGTCGCTTTTTCCACGATCAGATTTTCCACTGGAAAACCAAGTCCCCGACAATGGGCAAGAATATTGTCGTAGGTGGCAGCCGGGAGTTTGGGCTGCCGGGCCAGAATCCAGAGGCACCTCCGGTCAGGCGTTCCCACTGCGGCAGCGGAGTAATCTGCTGCGAGCCAGATGATAAAGTAGTTACCCTGACGTGCTCTTGGAATAAACATTGAAAACCATTCGTTAAAGCGCACTTCCAGCACCGCATTTGTTTTGGCATCCACCACTGTGGCCGTTCCGCGCACCTGCTTCGGCTTGCCGTTCTTCAACGCGCGGTTGGTGACTGACACGGTGCCATCGGGGTTGAGCTTATACTCTGCGGTCGATTGGACGCAGCCGCGCTGGAAGAACATCGGCAGTCGCGCAAGTTCGTGCCACTGGCCCATGTAACGGGGAACATCGACGTGTGGAACAGTGGCGAGAGGCTTCATAGTCTTGGCAGCACAGGCTGATAAAAGCATGCTGGCGACGACAAGGAGGAACTGGAGGGATCGATGCATTTATCATGATACACCATGAACCACCATTTGATGATGCGCTGCATTCCCGCCCTGATTCTTTTTTTACATCTGCACTCCACGCCACAGACAAGGTCATTTCTACATTTGCTGGCACTGGCGGGGTCGGCGGCGCAGGTGGACAATCCCTTTGTAACAAAACTATCGATTTGGAATTTCCAATGAAATAGTGAGTAGTCCACGGGCGGGTATTCTGGTAATAATTCGCCCGTCTTTGGATTTTCCACCGGGAAGCTCGATGTAGTCTTCCTCCTTTCCTGTGCGCCACATACGGTATGCGGAATCAGCGAAAGGTGGGTTCACTCGAATCTCGATGTCGCTGTCTTGATCCTGCACGGCGGCGATGTGGATGACGAGTTTGGCAGGATCACCCCCGAGAAATGCTGAAGCCTTGATTCCGGGCTTTGCAATATCGCTGGCAAACGGGCCGCTGACCTGACAACCCACCACATGCATGCCAGGGACTAACGGCGCACACCATTGGCGGAAACCGTGGTAAATCTTGGTCAGCGTGTAGGACTTGCCCCAGTTTAAATGAATCAGTGCTTCACCTCCCTGGCGTGGCGGATAGACCCAATCGTAGGCCTGCCAGACGTTGACACCTTCATTAAATGCCTCGGTCATGTAGAGCCAGAACTCGCCGGCAGAGTTGATTAATCGGGGCGACTTGTCCACGCCATTGAAGCAACACTCGGTCATCCAGAGCGGCTTGTTTCCTGCCACCTCGCGCATTTTCGCCCAGCGGTGTCCACGGCGGTCGTAGTCGTGATTTCCCACCACGTCCACCTGATCGCCCGCAGCGGCCAATACGGCGGGTAGCGAGTGCTTTGCAGTGTCCACGGCGCTGAGCATGTTAGGAGCTACCAGCTTTGGTCGCGGCACTTCGGGATGACGCCTGGCCATTTCGTTTAAGTAGGTGGCAATCTTGGCGAACAACTGGGCGTGTTGTTCACTGGTTAAAAAATATCCGGGTTGGTCGTGACCCCAATCCGCCTCATTGGATATGCTGAGATAGTCGATGACCTGTCCGTGCTGCTGCATGTAGGAGAGGAAGGCCCAGATGTATTCGCCGACCTCGAGTTCGAGGCCGGGTTTGATGGTGGCTTTTGCTTTGCCGCCTCCGCTGGGGGCATTGTTGGTTTTCATCCAGGCTGGCGGCGTGTAGAGCACCGCGTAGAGCTGCATGGCCGGGTTCCGTTTTTTGGCGGCCCTGGCGATTTTCAACGGGTGTTCACAGTAGGCGAAATCCTTGGGATTGAACGCCTGGGTGTAGGGATCGTCGTTGTCGTTCTGCGGTTCGTGGATGTCGCGAATTTGCAGTTGAAGGATATCGGTGCGGACATTCTTGAACATGTCATCGTAGAGTTTTTCCTGTTCCTCGGGATGGCCGTTTGCGCCGAGGCTTGTAACATGCGCTTCATAGAAAATCGCGCCGCAGCCCATGCCCTGAAACTCCTGCCGAACGTCCTGCGGCGAAACGGTGATTACAGTCGGCTCGGCGGCAAGGAGAGCATTGGGGTCGCAGAACGCGAGGAAAAGAGCGAGCCATAAACGATTCATGCGCTTGTTCATCTGTTGGATTGATGGCTGCTAATTGGCGGGTTTGTCAGGAGTGGTGGAAGCCGCGAGACGGACTACTTAGGTGCATTCAAAATGAATCCTGTCCAGTAGAAAACCGTGCGGTAACCAACGATTGCTACCTGCCATTCCAACGTGTCAGCCAGAGCGAACATATTGCCACCACCATGAAGATAACGACCTTCCGCAGACAATATGTTGTTAAGAAAGCCTTATTTTTTGCTTTCATTAATCTCGCGGTGCTCTAAAAATATTATAATTCAGCGGTTTTTTTAGATGAAGTGGAGTCTTTTGTCTCTGGTTTCTCTAACGCTGAACCCTTGGCCGCGAGCCGCGCCCGTGGCGATACCCAACAAGTCCATTGTGAGACCGGTTCTGGAAAAGCAGGCCAGATGACCGGAGGCGGCAGCTTGGCCGCATTGTATATCCGCATGAAATTGACGAATTGCTTGCGCGGTAGCTACGAATGCGGAATCTGCCCACCCTTTTATTGCGCCAAAAATACATGAGTGACAAACACCGCACCGACGACCTTCGCATTGAACACATCCGCGACCTTGTGCCGCCGGCTGTTTTCATGGAGGAAATTTCCCTGACCGACGCCCAGGAGGAGACAGTCAATCGTTCCCGGCAGGTATGTGAGGACATTCTTAAGGGCAAAGATGACCGGCTGCTGGTCGTGGTCGGGCCATGTTCCATTCATGATACCAAGTCCGCGCTGGAATACGCCGGGCTGCTCAAGATCGCGCGGGAAAAACACGCCGCCGATCTCGAACTTGTCATGCGCGTCTATTTTGAAAAGCCACGCACCACGGTCGGATGGAAAGGCTTCATCAATGATCCCCACCTCGATGAAAGCTACGACATCAACAAAGGCATACGCAGCGCGCGCCAGCTTCTGGTGGATATCACGGCGATGGGTGTGCCGGCGGGCACTGAGTTTCTCGATAGCATTACACCGCAATACATCGCCGATGTCGTTGCCTGGGGAGCCATCGGCGCCCGCACCACGGAGAGCCAGATTCATCGCCAGCTTGCCTCCGGTCTGTCGATGCCCGTTGGTTTCAAGAACGGCACGGATGGCAACATCCAGATCGCGCTGGATGCCATCGCTGCCGCGCAGTCGCCGCATGTTTTTCTCTCGGTCACCAAGCACGGCACCGCTGCCATCGTGCAGACGCGCGGGAACGATGCCTGCCATGTCATCCTTCGCGGAGGCAAGGCATCACCCAATTACGACCGCGCCAGCGTGGACAATGCCATCGGCCAGCTCAACGCACGCGGACTGCCGCCGCATCTCATGGTGGATTGCAGCCACGGCAACAGCTTGAAGGATTTCAATCGACAGTCGCTCGTGGCCCATGACATCGCGGAACAAATCATCAACGGCAGCACTGGCATCGCGGGTGTCATGATCGAAAGCCACCTGGTCGAGGGGCGGCAGGATGTGAAGCCCGGCCAGCCTGTCACTTACGGACAGAGCATCACGGATGCCTGCATCTCGTGGAAGGCAACCGAGTCCGTGCTGGACGAACTTGCTGCTGCAGTGCGCGCCAGAAGAGCGAAATAGACAAAATTAACGAAATTTAACGGAATTAATCCTGCTGAAAATTCGGAGCATTCAGTTAATTCCGTCTGCTTTTCTTCATGACCCCTGCCGAACTCCAAAAATTTTCCGACTGTCGCATTCTCGTGATCGGCGATGTCATGCTGGATCATTTCATCTGGGGCAGCGTGCGCAGGATTTCGCCGGAAGCGCCCGTTCCCGTCGTGGAAGTTACGAAGGAAACTTGGTATCCCGGCGGCGCGGCGAATGTCGCGCGCAATGTGGCCCCCTTCGCGCCGCGTGTCTCCATCATGGGGCGCGTGGGTGACGACGAACAAGCGGCGCAACTCCGACGGCTTCTCATGGAGGAGCATGTGAATTGCGATCCGCTGCTCGTGAGCAAGACTGGGCGCACGATCTCCAAGGCGCGCATCATCGCCCGGCAGCAACAGGTGGTGCGTGTTGATCGCGAGCGGAATGAAAAACTCACCGGGCAGGAATTGATCGAGGTTGAAAAGACGCTCCGCGCCATCAGCCCGGAACTCGACGCCATTATCATTGAAGACTACGGCAAGGGTTTTGTGACCAATGACTTGATGCAAACCGTCACGAAGATCGCCAGGGAGCACAGCCTCCTCGTCACGGTCGATCCTTCCCCGCATAACCCACTGCCGTGGAGCGGAGTTGATCTTGTCAAACCAAACCGCAACGAGGCCTTCGCCGCAGCGGGAATCGAGGATGATCACGCTGCCGTCTCGCCCTTGAAAAATGAACAACTCCAGCGAGTGGGTGTGGTGCTGCTGGAGAAATGGGATGTGCCAGCGGTGCTCGTGACCTTGGGTGAACAGGGCATGATGCTCTTCCAGCGCGACAAAGAACCGCATCACATCCCCACCCGTGCCCGGGAAGTTTTCGATGTCAGCGGCGCGGGCGACACGGCCATCGCGCTGCTCACAATCGCGCTTGCCAGCGGAATGAAGCCTGAGGATGCGGCGGATGTGGCCAATCACGCGAGTGGCATCGTTGTCGGGAAACTTGGCACCGCGACACTCACGCCGGACGAACTTCTTGCCGCTTACAATGGGGATTGAACCGCATTTTAGATGAACGCCGATATCATCACCTCCCACATCCGCACCCACCTGGCCGCAGCGGAAAAGCTCCTGCCGCAGCGTGATTTCATTGCCGGCCTCGCGCGCCGCATCATCGCTTGTCTCGAAGCAGGGGGGAAGCTCCTGATCTTTGGTAACGGCGGTAGTGCCGCAGACGCCCAGCATATCGCCGCCGAGTTCGTGGTTCGCTATCGCCGCAACCGGAGAGCACTGCCGGCCATCGCGCTGACCACGGATACGTCCATCATTACCGCTGGCTCCAACGACTTCGGTTATGACACGGTGTTCGCGCGTCAGATTGAGGCTCTCGGACACGAAGGCGACATCGTCATCGGCATTTCTACTTCCGGAAAAAGCGCCAGCATTGTGGCCGGACTGAAGGCGGCAAAAGAACGTAAATGTTTTGCCATCGCGTTCACTGGCGAGCCCGAGAGTGATTGCTCGCGCACCGCAGACATTACATTTCACGCGCCATCTTCGATCACTGCCCATGTGCAGGAGTGCCACATGATCGTGGCGCACATTGTGTGTGAACTAGTTGAGGAGGCCTTCATGGCCGCTGAGTGACAGGAGCAAGTTAATCAATGAAAAAACTGGCGAAGCTCGGGCGCACATTGGTGCTCGCGATGGTGAAAGGCGATGGATTGGCGAGTCGCTGTCGGCTGCTCAATCTTCTCACCAAGCACATCCGGGTAAGCCGCGGCTGGTCGAAGTTTACTGGCGTGGAACATCACATCCAGATCCGGCATGATGGCCGTCGCGCAGATATCACGCTGCGGGACAACGGAACCGACGCCCACGTCTTCGCAGATATATTCGGCAATGAATGCTATCGCGTGCCGTCGCCCCATATCGCGCCGCGCGTGATTTATGATGCGGGAGCAAACATCGGGCTGGCATCTGTGTTCTTCCATCTCAGTTATCCAGACGCGCGACTGTATTCCTTCGAACCGGTTGAACACGCGATGTGCTCAAAGAACATCAAGGCGGAAAGCACGAAGCTTTTTCCATTGGCGCTTGGCAAGGAGAATGGAGCCTGCAACATCTTGGTCGATCCGCTCAACAGCGGTGGTCATCGACTGGAGCGCTACGATGAGGACGCGAATTTAAAGCAAATGCCGGTCACACTGCGACGTCTTGATCAGCTCATCACTGAAGAGAAACTTCCGATGCCAGAGATGCTGAAGATCGACGCGGAAGGTGCTGAGTGTGACATCATTGAAGGACTCGGTGCAATGGTGAACGGGCTGAAGGTGGTTGTCGCCGAAACGCAGTCCGCAAAGAATCATCGCTGGATCAAGGAGCATCTGAAACAGGCGGGATTCCGTCAGTTCACGGAAACAATCACCTGCGCCAGCGCATCGCAGCCGCATCAGGCCTATTCCATTTTGTGGGCATTCCGTGATGCCACGGTTGTCACAGGCGCAAGCATATGATCGTGCGGAACATGTCATGGCTGATGGGCGGGCAGGTGCTCCGGCTTGTGCTCGGCTTCCTGGTCGGGGCATGGCTCACGCGCTCGTTGGGCGTGGATGCGACGGGAGTGCTGGGCACGATGATCAGCATAGGCTCCATGCTCGGATTCGTGGCGGAGTTCGGGCTGCGGCAGATTCTGATCAAGGAAATATCCACCGCTCCGGAGTGTGGCGCTCTGGTCTTTGGCACTGGCGTGCGGTTGCTGGCCGGGCTGGGCATCGCGGCGTATTTGCTTGGCGTCGCGATCACGGGCTTCATGGGCAGCGAAATGGCGTGGGTGACGGCGCTGCTTGTTTTCTCGCCTTTGCTGTTCAGCCCTCACCTGGCCTTCCTCGCGCGTTGGGATGCGATGCATCAGGCGAGGCGCGGCGCGCAGTTGGGGCTTCTCGCGCTAATCGTCGCCAGTGTGGCGAAGATCATCACCATCTTAACGCACGGTGGAATCAATGGAGCTGCAGCAGCCATCGCGATAGAGACCATCTTTGTTGCGCTGGGCGCGTTCGCGCTCGGAATGCGCTTGGGATGGCTGCGTGACTTGTTGCAGTTTGATCCAAAAGTGGCCAAGCCCCTGTTGACCCAGGCGTTCCCGCATTTTCTGGCGCATTGTGGCACGCTTTTGTTGCTGCGCATTGACCAGCTTATGATTCTGCCCATGCGCGGAAAAACGGAAGCGGGACTCTATGCGGCGGCGACACGATTGTCCGAACTTGTTTATATGATCGGTCCGGCCATCGTGCTGACGTTCCTGCCAAAACTTACCGCATTGCATCGTGATGATCCGGCGGCCTATCGCCGGCAATGCGGCACCTTGTTCAGGATCATGACGTGCGCCGGATATGCGGTCATTGCCTGTTGGTGGATTGCAGGATCGTGGGTGGTGAAGCTCCTGTATGGCGATGCCTTCGCCGGTTGCACGCCGGTGCTTTCGGTGCATTGCGTGGCGGCTTTAGCATCGCTGCATGGCTCGCTGCTCACGGCGTTCCTGGTGGTTGAAGGTCGGGCCAAGCTTGGCGCGCTCGCAACTTATGCCGGCGTTATCGTTAACGTGTTGCTCAATCTCTGGTGGATTCCGCAGCATGGCGCTCTCGGCGCGGCGTGGGCCACGGCGATCACCTATTTTGCGGTCTGGTTCGGCGGGCCGATGCTGATGAGGCCCTTGCGGTGGCTGGCGCTTGAACAAATGAGATCGCTCCTGGCTCCGCTGACACTGCCGTTCAACTGGCGTGAATCGCTGCGCCCGCTGCGGAGTTGAGGGAGCGCGCTTGGAAAATTTAATCTTGTGAGAATAGGCATCATCAGGACCTGCGGATTAGGCGACGCGGTGCAGCTCACGCCGTTGCTGCAGCAGGTTCGCGTCGACAAGCCGGGGGCGAGCATCGAGATGTTCGTCAATAGTAATGCGGCACCCGTGCTGGAAGGTTGCCCGTGGATTGACCGGCTGCATGTGCTGCCGGAGCGGGATATGGCTGGCACGGAAAGCGGCCTGCTCTGCTGGCGCATGTGGCGGCATGTGCGCCGTGCCGGTTCGTTCGACATGCTTTTGCATCTTGATTTGCAATGGCGCCGCGCCGCGCTTCTGAGGTTCATGCCCGCTGCGGTGCGGGCGACATTTGTCACCGCAGGTCGGAAGCTCTGGTCGCCCGGAAACAAAACGATGACCGTTCCCGTCTCCCTGGCGGAGAATTCACGGCACACTTCGCAGTGGTATCTTGATCTCTGGTGCGCAGCCTCGGGCGCGAAAGATCGAGGCTTCGGCTGTGACGTGCGTTTTCTGCTCGGGGAAACTCGAGCCGTGTCGCAGACGCAACGTGTGGCGTTGGTGCCGGGTGCCAGTCACGCGAATCCTCTCGGCCTGGTCAAAAGATGGCCCGCAGGGCATTGGCGGGCGCTTGCGGCGAGACTTGTAGAGGAAGGATGGACGCCGGTATTCGTGGGAACCAAGCACGATTTTCCCGCAGATGAAATCCCCAACGGCGCGGAGAACAGGCTGCTTCAGGCCGGAGCGGGCACCGTTCGCGAGGCGGCGCTCATTATCGCTGGTTGTTGCGGATTGATCGGGAATGATACCGGCCTTTATCAAATGGCGATGGGACTTGGAGTTCCAACCATCGGGTTGTTCGGTGCCACATCGCCGGAACGCACGGGGCCATATCGGAATGACTCGGCGATGGTTCTGACCGAGCCTCTCTCATGCGCCCCATGCTATCAAACGGTATGCAACCGCGAAGGGACACTGCATCCCGGTCTGGAAAAACCTTTCTGCATGGCTTTGATTACACCAGAGCGGGTCATATCGGCCGCTTGTGATCTGTTCTCTATAGATGAGGTGGGGGCTGCGGGGGAGCGCGCCGCTTGAGTAAAATGTCCGTATGATTTCATGAACTCACGAAACTCACCGATCACCGTTATTATCATCGCCTGCTGTGCGGTGCTTGGATTGTTTGCCGTCCTTTCCATCTTGCTGAGCAGTGGCAACGGGCTGGCAAAGCTATGTTTTTATTTGTTAATTGCCGGGGGAGTTTTTGGGCTGCTCGTTCCCCGCACTGCGTTTTATTTTTGGATTATCGCCTGTGGCTACACAGACCTGCTGAAGCGCGTCATGGTTGTGTTCGGCAACATCGAGCAGAACGACTTGTATTATGTCCTCGGTATTCCGCCGATGATCTTCGCGGCAATCACCATCTCCATGGTGGTGGGCGGACTTACTGGGAGCGTTGTGGTTCGGATGCGGAACTGGCGGCTTTTCGCCATTGGATTGATGATCATGCTGGTTGCCGGATTTATGAGCGCAAAGGGTGCGGGTGGCTCCATAAAGGAAGGGATGCAAGGCATGATCAATGGCGGGCTATATAGCCTGCTGCTCTTCGTGGTGCCGGTCATGTTCAACCGTGGCGAAGAAGTGTTGCGCGTGCTGCGCTTCAGCCTGTGGGTCATGCTTCCCGTGGCCATCTATGGCATCGTCCAGCAGAAATGGGGCTTTCAACCCTTTGAGGTGGCCTACCTGCGCACGGGATTAAGCATTGAGATCAAACAACTCTTTACCGATCGGGTCCGTGCCTTCTCGACTCTTAACAGTCCCACGGCCCTCGCAACATTGAGTGCGATGATGATGGTGACGGCCTTGTCTCTCGCGCGCCTGCCGAAGCCTGCGCCGCGCGAACGCCAGCGGTGGCTCATGACGGTCACGGCTATATTGATGACCGTCTGTTATGCCGGCGCGCTCATTGCATCAACCGGACGCTCGGCCGTGATCGTTGTCGTATTGGGCCTGGTGACATGCTGGTGCTTTTTGAAAAAGTCGCGCACCACAGCTCTCTATCTTGCGGGTGCGGGATCTTTTCTCATCCTCGTCGCTGTATCACCATGGCTGCTCAATCATCTTGACGAGGCGATGGACTGGACGGCCACCCGCGTTAAGCAAGACTCATTTGCCGGCCAGCTCGCGGTCGTGGGCACATATTCCGACCGCCTGTATGGATTCGCCCACGTATTACGAAATCCGGAGGCCTACTCGCTCTTCGGTAAATGGAATGGAAACTGGGCAGACCTGCCGACGAATCTCTACCATCACGATCTTGTCAGTGCAGCACTGCTCCGGTTCGGCGCAGTCCCGCTTCTTGTCTTGCTGGCAGCGCTCGCACGGGTGCTCACGATCTGGCATCGCAAGCTTTTTCGACTCGAAGATCGCAACGCAGCAAGATTTACGGCTATGGCGCTTGGGCAGGTTGCCTCTGTGCTCGTGCTATCCGTTCTCAGCGGCAACGTCCTTACTGTCTTTCCGGTCAATGGGTTCTTCTGGCTGTTCGCCGGCACGGTTATCCTGAATTTTGAGCCGCCAATGCAAATCACGCCTGCTCCGTTCCGATCTTCTGAGGGCGATTTCGAAACGCTTGCCGGACGCACTCCCGGCTGCAGCCGTTTCGGACAGCGCAAGCAGACAGCAACATGATGGTCTCATTATTTTGATTTCATCATGGGCTTGCGATCCGTTTACCGTCGGCTGTTTTTCACTTCCAACACCATTCGCTATCGCGTGGAGTGGCCGCGGATCGAGGATGCCTTTCGCCGGATCGGAAATAGCGACATGCTTTTTGATGGCGGCGCGGGTTCGGGCGAGTTTGCGCGGCGAGTGCTCGCTGGCGGTTATTGCAAGCGGGTGACTGCATTGGAATACGACGCGCACAACTTCGCTACAATGGAGAACAACCTTGGCCGCGAGTCAGGCACGCGGCTCATTCGTGGATCGTTGCTTGAAGTGCCTATGAAAGATGCTTCGGCTGACACGGTGCTTTGCACTCAGGTGCTGGAGCACATCACCGAACATGAGAAGGCCGCCTCCGAACTCTCACGCATTCTCAAACCGGGCGGCCATGCCGTGATTACCGTGCCGACTCCACCGGAGCCTTTCCCGACCGATGATCATAAGCGCGAGGGCTATACCGTGGAGGAACTCAGCGCGTTGTTTGCGCCGTTTGGTTTGGAGACCATCTGGTCTGACTGGTTTCTCACGCGGCGCACCACGGACCGCATGGCGCGGGCTTTCCGGTTGCCCTTGCGCGGCAAATTGCTGCCGCTCGCGTGGGTGGACGCAGAAAGTCATCTCAACTATGAGCAGCGCCGGGACGGAACACCCTACGGTCTTCTCATGACCTTTCGTAAAAAATCGTGAAGCTCCTTATCGTCGATCCCAATGTGAGCAGCACCAGCCCCTCCATGAAAGGCGTGGTGCACGCGCTGCCGCAATTGCGCGCGGCGGGCTTCGAAATTGAACTCTGGTGCTGGGACTGCGACGCCGATGTCGTGGCCGCGCGCATCGTGCGGCTTCCGCGATTCGGACGAATGCGGACACTTGCACCGTTTGCATTTACTTTCTGGGCCAGGCTGCGGCGCTGGTGGCGATACGATGTTCACAAGGAATCGTGTCCTGATGTGACCTATACGATTGCGTGGTATCTGCCAAAATGTGATGTCTGCCACGTTCACTTCTCGCCTTGGGACTGGCAGCGCCGCCAGCATGACCTCGGAGTTCATTCCTTGCGTGATCTCTATGAAGCCACCACGGGTGTCCTTGGTCGCTGGCTGGCTTCGCGCTTCATGCGAAAAACCACAGCGCGCACCATTGTGGCTGTATCGCAGGCCGTTGCAGATGATTTGCGTGAAGTTGCACCCGGGATCAACGCGAGCATCCGCGTGCTGCCCAACTCCTACGACGCGACCCGCTTCCATCCCGGCGTTAGCGCAGTATGGCGGTCGCTGACACGCGCAATGCTTGGGTATGTCGCTGCGGAATGCGTCTTCATTTTTGTAAGCACTGGACATTATCGGAGAAAGGGATTTTTCCTTGCCGCGTCTGCTGTGGCGAGTCTCCGGGCAAGATCACTGCCGGTGCGATTCCTTGTGGTTGGAGGGCGTGAGTCACGACTTCAGGAACTACAATCGAGGCTGGACGAGATGCACCCCGACTGGCGAGAATGGATAACATTCACAGGCAATGTCCCCGATGTGGAGCGCTACTTCGCCGCAGCAGATGGCTTGCTTTTTCCCTCGTATTCGGAAGCCTTCGCACTGGTTGAAATTGAGGCCGCCGCATGTGGGCTTCCCCTGTTTCTCACCCATCATCACGGCTCCGAGATGATTCTCGAAGACGGAGTGAATGGCCGATGGCTGGAATTCGATTCAGAAAAAATCGCGGATGTGCTCGCGGAATTTGTGAGCGGTGAGTGGAAGCCGTCTGTAGGCAGTAAGTCGAACGCCCTCGACACGGAAGCCTACGCCTGGCGCTTCATCGAAGAGCTCAAACTCGCTGCGCTCCCGAGCGCGGCTGGCATCACATGGACCCCCGCCGTCCCGATCTCCTAGTCATCGCCCACGCCGCGAACCGCCGGGTCAACCGCTGGGTGTATCGCGAGTTGCGCCGTCGGGGATTGCACATCGTCCTCATCGTCCCGGCGGAGATTCCACTGGACGACGGCGTCTTCAAACCGGAACCGCAGGAACAGGACGATCCGGAAATCGTGCAGCTCTGTATGACCGGATCTTCGACGCGACGCTGGTCTTACAAAGGCATCATCAAACTGCTCGACGAGCGGCAACCGCGAGCTGTGCTGCTTGACTTGGAACCGGACAGCAAACTCGCCTTGCAGATTGGCCCATGGGCCACAAGGAACGGCGCGCAGTTCTATGTGCAGGCGTGCGAGACTCTGGACGCCTCGATTCTGGCCCCTCTCAAATCGGGCCGATGGAAACTAGCTCTGCGCAATGGGTGGCTCCGTATCTCCAACATGCGCGCCCGTCCGCACATCACGGGCATCTTCGCCATCAGCAAGCCGGTCGAGGAGTGCATGAAACGTCGGGGTTACGATGGCCGCAACGTGATCGCGCCCATCGGGGTCGAGACCTCCATGTTCCATCCCGATGCCGAGAGTCGCGCGCGTGTGCGGACGAAGCTCGGGCTGAACAAACCGGTGATTGCGTATTTCGGTCGCATCATGATGGAGAAGGGTGTGGCCCTGCTTGTCGATGCGCTGCATCTTTTGCGGGATCGCGAGTGGCAGTTTCTTTGTGAGGAACCGGGAAGCAGCTCGTTCGGGCGTGAACTCTACGCGCTCATTGAAAAACTGGGGCTGCGGGACCGCACAACTTTCTTTCATGCCACACACGACGAGATGCCGGCCTTCATCAATGCCGCAGACATGGTCGCAGTGCCGTCCATCACGACACCAGACTTCGAGGAGCAGTTCGGACGTGTCGTGTCTGAATCGATGGCCTGTGGCAAGGCCGTTGTCGTCTCCACGAGCGGCGCATTGCCATGGGTGCTGGGAGGTGCGGGTGCAGTGGTGCCGATGCGCGACGTTGCCTCGCTTGCGAACGCGCTGGCCATGCTCATGGATCACCCAGACTATGCAGCGAAGCTGGGAGCGCTCGCGGCACAGAACGTGCGTGAGCGACTGAGCATTGCCTGCCAGGCGGACATCATGATGAAACAATTTGCAACCACCGGCCTCCTCGCTGGCAAGCCGGCCGTTTTATGAAATCCCAAGCCGTTCCCGCGTGATGCGCTCCGCCGACTCTACGCTAATCCGCATCATGCAGGCCATGGGTTCCGCATCATTCGTGCAACGGTTCATAGGGGCCATGCCTTTATCGCAAGGCTGGCACGGAAGCGCGGGGTCGCGGAGAATCGTAAATTTTTCCCGATGCCACAACGGCAGCCAATGATCCGCAGAAGGACCGTTAAAAATTATTCCCGGAATTTCGCAGACAGAAGCGATGTTCATGGGGCCGGAGTTGTTGCCTATGAAAAGCGTGGCCTGTTTCATCAGCGCAAAGAAATCTTCCAGCGGCCCCGACTTGATCTGCCGGACTGTGGGACTCAGCCTCTGCTCCTCCATAACACCCTGCGTGATAAACCGAACTTCAATCGTAGCTGCCAGCTTGTTCGCCAGCTCAACGAAGCGCTCCAGCGGCCACCGCTTGTATTCGCGGCTGGCACCCGGATGGATCAGCACGAAGGGCTGGTCAGGCCGGGATGTGACACCCAGGGCACTTACATCTGGTGCCGGCGGAGTGGCGGGCATGGCGGAGCAATTGACTTCAAGTGTCTCCAGCAACGCCCGGGCAAGGTGCCAGTTCTGCACGGCAACAGGATCCGCGAGATTAAGTGGAACCTGGTGGGAGAGAAGCAGTCGCAATTTGCATTTCGATTCGCGTGGTCCCACGCGAACGCGCGCACCGCTGAGCCACGCGAGCAGGTGGGCGACGTTGCCCTGGTCGTTCGCAAGCAGGCAGGCATCAGGTTTCGTGGCGCGGATGAGCCGATGAAATTCGAGCAGTTTCAGCGGATGTTTCCAGGAGCCGTTGAATGTTTTCGTATCAGCCGTGAGGACTCGCACCCCGTGAGTGCATTTCTCATACAAAGGTGCGGCCACCGGGCTGGTAACAATGGTCATCTCAGTGTCGGGCAGCAGACGCTGGAGCCACTGCACGACAGGCAGGAAGATCACATTATCTCCAAGCTGATTCACCTTGAGCACCGTCAATCTCATGTCTGTGCTTTGCGTCGTGCAGCCTGATGAATGAAGCAACCTAAAATCCTCCGACAGCATCGCCGTTGGAGCCGCATAATGAAAAACGCATACTACGAGGAATATTGGGACAAAAATCCGGAGGAATGGACGCCGAGCAGCGGAACGATCTCAGTCGATGAGAAGGCGATCTTCATCCGCTATCTTCATCCGGGGACGCGCTGCCTCGATTACGGCTGCGGCGATGGCATTCGCTACGGAAAAATGCTGACAGAAAAGGATGTGCAATATCTCGGTTTTGACATTTCTGAAAATGCCATCAAACAGGCGGCAGGAATTGGACTTGATGTGAAATTGCTGACTCTTGAAGGCAAAACAAGTCTTGATGAATCCTCCGTCGATGTGGCGATTTGCTTCGAGGTGCTGGAGCATTTGCAAGAACCGCAGAACGCACTCGCGGAAATTCTTCGCTGCCTGAAGCCGGGCGGTCATGCGCTGATCAGCGTGCCTAACGCTGCGTTCTGGACGCAACGTATTGAGTTTTTGCTCACCGGATTCTGGTGTCCCGGAGGCAGTCCGCACACAGCGCGCAAGTCACCGTGGCGCGATCCGCATATACGCTTCTATCATCCGAAATTGTTGCGGCGTTTCGTGTTGCGCGAGGGCTTTGAAGTTGCGGAGTCCTTCGGTGAATCGTTTACATTGGGGGCGCTGCCTTATGTGTGGCGACGTCCCAAGTTACGCGCCATGGCGGGTTTCATTTCGCGACCAATCGGCTGGCTTGGCCGGGTGCTGCCGTCATGGTTCGGTGCCCGGTTGTTTATTGTGGCGCGGAAGCCTCTCAAAAAATGAACAAAACAGCGGCAAGCGATGATGGATTTGCCAGGCGGTTGCCGTGGTCAGCAATGGTAATTTTGACCGTGCTGGTCTTAGTCATCTTGCTCTTACCGTATGCCGCCGGTTATGGCCCGGTGCGCATGACACTCGGCCACTGGCTTGCCATTTACTGGGCGGATCCGACCTGGCAGCACGGAGCGCTTGCGCCCTTGATCGCCGGGTTTCTCGTGTGGCGGCAGCGCTCAAGTCTGTCCGGGCTGGAACCACGTCCGATGTGGACGGGGCTGGGACTTTCGGCATTTGCGCTTTTCATTTTCTGGATCGGCTACAGGGGAAATTTTTACTATCTGGGCTTCGGCAGCCTGCAACTTCTCGTGGCCAGCGCGGTGTTGTGGATCTGGGGCTGGGAACACTTCAAGAGAGTCAGCTTCGCATGGTTCGTGCTTGGATTCGCGTGGCCCTATTTGTTTCTTGAGGAAACGCTCGCCTTCAAACTCCGGTTCATCATGGTCCGCACGACTTCGGCGTTTTTGAACTTCATCGGCGTCGCCACCTTGCAAGATGGCACCACGCTTCTTTCTGCCGCGACAAGTGCCCGCGAACAGGGCGCGTGGTTCCGCCTGGATGTGGACGGGCCTTGCAGTGGAATGAGATCGCTTTTCGCTCTGATGCTGGTCTCGGCGCTCTTCGGTTATTTTCGGCAGAGAAGTTTCCTGAGACGCGGATTGATTTTTGTCTTGAGCCTGCCGCTTGCTGTGTTGGCGAACATGTTGCGCATCCTCTTGCTCATAGCGGCCAGCATATTTTTTGGGCAGAATTTCGCCGTTGGCAAGGGCGAGGAATTCACCTCCTCCTTCCACTTCATTGCCGGCATCGCCACGTTCATTGTGGCTCTGGCTGGCATGAAAGGGGTGGAGGGACTGCTCAACAAATTCTGCGGTCGCGAGCGCCCGCTACCTCTGATGGAGAATTAAAATGAAACCCGTTTTTCGCAGTGCGATTCTCTCGGCCCTCATTTTGGTCTCGGCGGTCATTTGCATGAAGTCGCCGGAGATCAAGGTTGGCACCGAAGTCGGCGTCATCATGCTGCTGCCTGAAAAGGCCGGTTCTTATCACAGACTCAAAGACGATGACAAAAGCATGAATGAAGCGAATGCAGTTGAGAAGAAATTCCTGCCGTCCGACACCGAGTTCGCTAAGGCGGTCTATTTGACCGATTCGTCATCGCCGGATCTGCGCGATGTCATTAGTTGTGAAATCGTTCTCAGTGGTGCTGAGCGTCGCAGCATCCATCGCCCTGAGGTTTGTCTCGTCGGCCAGGGCTGGTCGATTCTGAACAGCGCCACGCGCCGAATTGCAATAGGGGCGGGCCGGGAACTTGCCGTGCGCGATCTTTACATAGAAAGAAATCAACCCGTTGCGGACGGAAAGCCGAAGCTGCTGCGCGCGCATTATTATTATTGGTTCGTCGGAGCGGATGTGACCACGCCGAGTCATGCCACGCGCATCTGGCTTACGCTCCGGGACAACCTGCTCCGCAGCGTAAATCATCGTTGGGCCTATGTGACCATGCTCGCCATCGCCGGGGAGAACTTCACCGCCGCCGAACTTGCCGAGCGTCCGCGCTCTGATGCGGAAACCGCCCGGATGCTGGATGAATTTGTCCGCCTGCTTACGCCGAGATTCCAGAAAAGTCTCATGGACAAGCCGCCCATGGCGGTGGCAAATTGAATTACTATGCATACGGAACTCGCTGAAAAATTAGAGCGCTTGCGCGAATACCTCGCCCGCATGGAACGTGTGATCGTCGCCTTTTCCGGTGGAGTGGACAGCAGCCTGGTGCTGAAAATGGCGGCGGATGTCTTGCAAAAAAATGCGCTGGGCGTCATCGCCGTATCACCCAGTCTTCCCGAATCAGAACGTCGTGATGCGCTGGCACTCGCCAAGGTGGTGAGCGCGAATATCGAGGTCGTTGAAACCCATGAGATAGAAGATCCGGAATACAGCAACAACGCTCCCAACCGTTGCTTTCACTGCAAGAACCATGTCTATGCCACGCTGCGCCGCATGGCCAATGAACGCGGTATCGCCCACGTGCTTGATGGCATGAACGCGGAGGATGATTTTGATATCCGCCCGGGTCGTGCCGCGGCGATCAAGCACGGCGTGCGCAGTCCATTGAATGAATTGGATTTCTCAAAACAAGATGTGCGTGATGCGGCCCGTGCGCTCGGTTTGCCGAATTGGGACAAGCCCGCCGCTGCGTGTCTATCGTCACGCATTCCTTATGGCACGCGTGTCACGAGCGACTTGCTCAAACGCGTGGAACTGGCCGAGGATTTTTTGCATTCACTTGGCTTTCACGAACTCCGTGCGCGGCACCACGGCGATGTGGTGCGAGTCGAGGTCCCGGACTCGGAACTGGATGACGCTTTGCGCCAGCGCGAGACCATCGCGGGTGGATTGCGTTCGCTGGGCTGGACGTTCGTCACGCTCGATCTCGAGGGTCTGCGTCACGGCAGCATGAACTCCACGCTGCGCCCGCGCCCGAGGGCGCCCGAGGAAGTCTTCACGGCATGAATGCTGACACACTGCGAGAGTTGCTGCGAAAAATCGCCGACGGCCAGCTTGCGCCTGAAGCCGCGCTTGAACAGCTGCGCACGTTGCCGTTCACCGAAGCTGCGGAGACACTGGCAGATACGCATCGGGAAATTCGCACAGGGTTACCGGAGATTGTTTTCGCGCGCAGCAAGACGGTGGCGCAGGTCGCGGAGGCGCTTGGCGCATTGGTGAAGGCACATGGTCACGCGCTCGCGACACATGTGTCCGCAGAAATGGCTGGCGGGCTTATGAAGGAATTCAGTGACGGAAAATACGACGGCATTGCTTCACTCTTCGCAATCGGTCGCATGAGTCCCCGCCACGAATTATCGAGCATCGCGGTCGTTTGCGCGGGCACGTCGGATTTGTCCGTTGCGGAGGAGGCGGCACAGACGCTGGAATTCGCTGGCATAAAGGTCCAGCGTGTGCGCGATGTGGGGGTCGCGGGATTGCATCGTCTATTGGGAAAATTAGATATGATTCGCCAGAGCAATGTCATCATCGCCATCGCCGGCATGGAAGGCGCGCTGCCAGGCGTGCTCGCGGGGATCGTCGCCGCGCCGGTGATCGCCGTGCCGACAAGCGTGGGCTACGGAGCGGCGCTTGGCGGATTCGCTGCGCTGCTCACGATGCTAAATGCATGCTCCGGAGGCATTGGCGTGGTGAACATTGACAATGGTTTCGGCGCTGCGGTGTTGGCGCTGCGGATTTTAGGATCGAATGATTTGAGGCAGAATTAACTGAATGATCGGAATTTATTAAATTGAGATAATTCCGTTAATTCTGTCTGATCGTGAAGATAAAATGAAAACTCTCTACTTCGACTGCATCGCCGGTGCCAGCGGTGACATGATCCTTGGTGCGTTGATCGACGCGGGACTCGATGCAGACTGGCTGCGAAGCGAACTGGCGAAATTGCCAATCACCGGTTGGAAGCTGGAGACATCGCGGGTGGACAAAAACGGATTCACCGCGACCAAGGTGGATGTAATCGTAGGCCCGCAGCCGCACGCCAGACCAATGCCGGAAATCGAGCGAGTGATCCGAGACAGCGGCATCAGTGAAAGTGTGAAGTCGCAGGCATTACAAGTTGTGCGCATCATTGGAGCGGAAGAGGCGCGCATTCATGGTATGCCCATTGAAGAAGTGCATCTGCACGAAGTCAGCGGCGAAGATGCGATCATTGACATTGTCGGCAGTTTGCTCGGCATCGCCAAGCTCGGCATCCAGAGAATTGTGAGCAGTCCGCTGCCGCTGGGTCGTGGGTTCATCGCGGGCGCGCACGGCCAAATTCCACTGCCCGCTCCCGCAACCGTCGGCATTCTCAAGGGTCTGCCCATTGTGGGATCGCCCGTGAACGCCGAGCTTGTCACACCGACAGGCGCGGCATTGATCAAGTTTCTGGCCGGCAGCTTCGGCCCGCTGCCCGCAATGCGGCTTGATGCCGTCGGTTACGGCGCCGGCACTTGGGATCTGGTCATCCCGAATCTGCTTCGAGTATTCATCGGCGAGAGCGATTCCAATGACTACGATACAGACACCGTCGCCGTTCTCGAAACCAATCTTGATGATCAATCCGCAGAACTGCATGGCCATGTGATGGAGCGCTTACTCGAAGCCGGCGCACTGGATGTGACTTTGATGCCTGTGCAGATGAAGAAGAACCGGCCTGGCGTCACACTCAGCGTCATCGCCAAGCCCGAGGATCAGGCCGCGATGCGGAATTTAATTTTGACCGAGACCAGTTCGCTGGGCGTGCGCGAGCAGCATATGCAACGCAGCATGCTGCCGCGCGATTGCATCCGCGTGAAGACTCAGTTCGGCGAAACGGTCGTGAAGGTTTCGCATCTACCTGGCGGGGGGCATAAATATGCGCCAGAGTTTGAGGACTGCCGTGCGCTGGCGCGCAATGCGGGCGTGCCTTTGAGAGAAGTTTATGTCGCAGCGGAGGCAGCGGCGCGCGCCGCGCATGAAAGACCCGGAAGTCATTAGGCAGAAATCGTGAGCAGAGCAGGCAACATACTTCGAGGCCCCGCATCCGGATCGCAGCAAGGAGGAGTTGATTTCCGCCCTCTCCAGACTGGGATTCCAAGGGCAGATTTGCGAGCAGAAAACCAATGGCGAATGCAGCGTGTATGTCTTCAAGAACACTGGCATTGAGTAGCAGTCATCTCAAGAATCAAACTTATGGAACGAAGGTTTTGCCTGTGAACTGGGCGATGGCGAAAGAAGTGGGACCGTTGCGCTATGCGTTGCGTCGTCTGGCGTGGCGTGCTCGTTCTCGCGGTGGTGCAGCGCGCATCCCCTACGTTCTGCCCAGTGGCCAGCGCATCATGCTTTCGAGGCGCAGTCCCTTTGCCGCCGACATCTATTGCACGCGCGGGCGCATTGATTGGGGTTCCGAGCAATTGCTGATCGCGTATTTGCGGCAACTGGATTTCAAAGGCTGCTGTTACGATGTTGGCGGGAACATGGGTTATTATTCGACGCTCCTGGCCGCAGTTTCGGATCACGTGTTCGCTTTTGAGCCGGATGAGCGCAATCATGACGATCTTCTGGCACAGGGAATTTCCAATCTCACCCTGGTGCGCCAGGCTGTATCGGATCGCTGTGGCATGGCGCGCTTCAATGTCTCCGGCGCCTCCACGGTAGGCCATCTCTCCAATGATGCCGCAGGTGCTGGCAGCATCGAGGTTGAGACGATCACGCTGGATGCGTTTAAACAATCCCGCCCGCCGGATGAAAGGGTCATGGCGGTCAAAGTGGACATCGAGGGTCACGAAATATCCTGCTTGCACGGAGCGGAACAAATGGTCGGGCGCGACCGTCCGGTGTTTTTGATCGAGTTTGCAACAGGCGCGGGCTGTCCAAATTCATTCCCGGCATTGGGTGCATTCGTCAGCCGTCACCGCTACGACATTTTCGCAATGACTCGGCGTCCGCGTGGTTTGGCGTTCCGAACATTGCTTGAGCAAACCACGGCGACCTCGCTTCCGCAGCAAGATCACAAGATGATATTTCTCGTGCCCGAGGAAGACACGTATTTCAGAAGTCAGCGTGACGCGGGCTTTTGCTTTGAAAATATGAACCCGGTCAAAATCGGATGTCCGTGAATGTCTCCGTCATCACCGGTTTTAAAAACTACGCCGACCTGGCGATGACGATTTCCATGGTGGCCCGCTCCATCGATTTGCTCTGCCTCGATGAAGACTTCATCCGTCATGGCGACAAAGTCGTGTTGAAGCCTAACTGGGTAAAGGAGCATGACGAGCGTCATCCCGGACCGGATCAATGGGAGCATGTCGTGACGCATCCGAGCGTGATCGAAGGCGTGATCGCATGGGTAGCGCCTAGGTTGAAGGGGAAGGGCAGCATCACCGTGTGTGATGCGCCGCAGACGGATTCATCGTTCTCCGCGTTGCGGAAGTATTGTGATCTGGACGCAATGATCGCACGTTGCCGCGCGCAGTGGCCGGGTTTGAAAATTGAGATGCTCGATTTGCGTCCTGAAGAATGGCGCACGGTCGATGGCGTGACGGTGGGCAAGACGGAATTGCCCGGCGACCCGAGAGGCTCCACGTGTGTGAAGTTGAATGATGACAGCGAGTTCGTCGGGTTCCACGGGATCGGGCAGATCTACGGTGCGAGCTACAACATGAAGGAGACCCGCGAGCATCATCGCGACACGAAACACGAATACATGCTCTGCCGCACACCGATGGATGCGGATGTGTTGATCAACATCCCCAAGCTCAAGTGCCATAAAAAAGTCGGACTCACTTGCGCGCTGAAGAACATGGTCGGAATCAACGCCAACAAGAACTGGCTGCCGCACCACACTGAGGGCACACCTGATCAAGGCGGCGATCAGTTCCCATCTGGGACGCTGAAGGCCAAACTGGAGCATTCCCTCATGGGCAAGATTAAGCGCGTTCTCTTCGGAAATCACCTGCTCAGCAAGCTCCTCATACCCCTGAAGAAACTTGGCCGCATAATATTCGGCGACACGCAAAAGGTTGTGCGCAGCGGTAACTGGCACGGCAATGATACCTGCTGGCGCATGGTCGTTGATTTGAATAAATGCCTTTTTTACTACAACAGTGCAGGCGAACCGCGCACGAAGCCCTTGCGTTATCTTGCCGTCGTGGATGCGATCGTCGCAGGTGAAGGCAATGGCCCGATGTCACCCGATGCGAAGCCCTGTGGTGTAATTGTGGCAGGCACGAATCCGCTCGCAGTGGACAGTGTCTGTTGCGCGTTGATGGGCTTTGACTGGCGCAAGCTGAAGATGCTAGCAGGTGCATTCAACGTATCGCGCAAGGAAATAGCGGCGTTTAAGCATGATGAAATCTGCGTGGTGTCGAATGAAGCGAACAAAGCGAAGCCATTGCGCGAATATCGCAAGGAAGACAGCTTCGTATTCAGGCCGCACTTCGGGTGGAAAAATGCCATTGAGCTTTAACCCATTAAAGTCATTTAATTGATGGTAAGCAGTGATCATCCATCACCCAAGTCATCCGCCCGAAGTGACGTCCTGTTCCGCGCATGGGTCGCTTTTTGTCGGAACTGGCCGTTCATTCGAGGACGAGACCGCTTTATGCGCATATCGATTTCAAGTCCGCGCATCAAAAAATTTCTTCAAGGCCAGTCCGAATGGATGCAAACCCGTGAAGGGTTTAGGATGCAAGCCAACCGTGAGCTTGACTACACCTCATTCATGTTGCGCTTGTTCGGTAATCTCGAGCCTAAGACCGGTAAGTATATTCTCGATAACATGAATGACGGTGAAGCATTCCTCGATATTGGAGCGAACGTTGGATACTTTGGATTGCTCGTGGCCGACAGATTTCCCAACTCGCGCGTCATATCCTTCGAACCAAATCCGCCGATTGAACATTGTCTCAGAGCCTCTGTGGAGAGAAATGCATTTGAGGATCGCATGAAGGTCGTGCGCAGCGCCGTGTCAAATCAAGCCGGAACGCTCTCGTTTACAGTAGAGCCGGTGAATTCCGGCCATTCACGCATCACTACCGACCGCACCAGCGGTGACGTGATCCGGGTCAATGCCGTGGTGATGGATCATTGGATCAAGGAGAACCCGCCCGGCTGCCGCATTGCTTGCGTGAAGATGGATGTTGAGGGCGCGGAGGTGCTGGCGTTGAAGGGTATGGCGGCGATCTTGGAAAGACACCAGCCTGCGCTTTGCATCGAAGGCTACGACAATCAATTGCGGGAGTTTGGGTCAAGTCTTGCTGAGTTGCGGAAACTGCTCACGGATGCCGGTTATCACGAGGTCGCTGAGCCCGATGGCAATCTCTACATGAAACATCAATCGCGTATAACAAGCCGGAATGTCTCTTGAGGACACTCTCTATCCGCTGCTCAAGCTCTACGAGGCAGCACCACAGTCGGTGAAGTCATTGGCGGGCCACGCGTTTCGTTTGATGCCGAGTTCGCTGCGCCACGGAGAGCAGTATGCGCGGTTTCAGCGTGAAGCACGCGACGTGGAATCATGGGATGCGGAGACAATTTCGCGATATCAAATCAATGCGCTGCGCGAGTCACTGATCGCGGCGGCGAAAGCTCCGTTTTACAGGGAGCGGTTCGCAGCCAGTGAAGTTGATCCGGCAAAGTTCGAATCATTGGAGCAGATGGCCGATTATCCATTGCTTGCGAAGCGGGACTTGATCTTGAATAGAGAGCGGATTGTCAATCCTGAGCTTGATGCCAGGCAACGGCTTTATATGACAACAGGCGGTTCTAGCGGCGTGCCAGTCGGATTCTATCTGCACAAGGGCGTGAGTCGTCCGAAGGAACAGGCTTATCTCGAAGCACAGTGGTCGCGCCGTGGTTATCGCGCAGGAGATCGCGTGGCGGTGATTCGTGGCGGTGTCACTTCGAGCAGGGCATGTGGCGACATCAGATACTTCGATGCGACTCGGAACTGGCTCATCCTTTCGTCATATCATTTCACATTGGAACGGTTGCCGGAGTATGTGGCTGCGCTCAACCAGTTTCGTCCCCTGCATCTGCATTTGTATCCTAGTGCCGCATTGATGCTTGCGCGAGCATTGGAACAGACGGGATTGAAACTTGAGTTCGATCTAACATCGGTGCTCTGCGGATCGGAAAAGCTCACGCGCGAGTCGCAGAACTACCTTGAACAAACTTTCGCCGCTCCCGTGTTTCACTGGTATGGCCAGAGCGAGCGAGTGGTGCTCGCGGGTCAGGGTCGCACGTCGAATCATCTCTACTTCTGGCCCACGTATGGATTCGTCGAATTCAGCGAACCGGATGCGGAAGGACATCGCGAAGTCATCGGCACCTCGTTTCACAATCACGTCATGCCGCTCATCCGCTACCGCACGGGTGATTACGTGAAGTGTAGCTCGACGCTGGACAGTCAAGCTGCGCCGTGGCCCGCAGTCGAAGAAGTTATTGGTCGCGACTACGAATTTCTCGTCAGCGCCACCGGACGCCGCATCTCGCTTACCGCGATTAATATGCACGATCGCACCTTTGACGGACTACTGGCTGTGCAGTTTTATCAAGCGGGCGAAGGTGAGGTGGAGTTTCGCTATCAACCCGGACCGCTGTGGCAATGCTCACGCTTGGATGCGATACGCGCTGGTCTGTTGAAGAAGCTCGGCGATGATTTCACGCTCACGCTGCGCGAGGTGAAGCAAGTGGAGAAGACCAGCGCGGGAAAGCATCGGTGGCTGGTCACCGGAGTGAAATGATGATCGCGAAGTTCAACATCCTCGGCTCCCCGGTCAACGCCATGAACATGGAGACGTGTTGTGCGGCGGTGGAGCAGGCGCTTGAAGCGAAGGCAAAGGGATACGTCTGCGTGACGGGCGTGCATGGACTCACTGAGGCGTATGAGCAGCCTGAGTTTCGGGAGATTCTGCAGAAGGCATTCCTGGTGACGCCAGACGGAATGCCTCTCTCGTGGATCGGTTGGATGAAGGGTTTCAAGGAGATGGATCGCGTCTATGGTCCCGACTTGATGTTGGAGGTGCTCCGGCGTGGCGTGGCGACGGGGTGGACACATTTTCTGTATGGTGGTGCGTCTGGTGTTGCGGAGCAGTTGAAGACGGTTCTGGAGCAGAAAGTGCCGGGCGTGAAAATCGCGGGCACGTATTGTCCGCCGTTCAGCTCGCTCACGGCGGAGGAGGACTTGCGGCTCATTGCGCAGGTGGAGACATTAAAGCCGGACGTGATCTGGGTGGGCCTGAGCACGCCGAAGCAGGAGCGTTTTATGTCGGCCTATCTGGACCGGCTCAGCACGACGCTGATGTTCGGAGTAGGCGCGGCATTTGATTTCCATGCGGGTCGCGTCAAACAGGCACCGCGCTGGATGCAGCGGCTGGGTTTGGAATGGTTGTTCCGCGTAATTCAGGAACCGAAGCGGCTGGCGGGGCGGTATTTTCGAAACAACCCGCTTTTCGTGTGGAGATTCATCAAGGAGTCTGTCGGATGAAACAACTCGCACAATATCAGGATGGTCGTCTTGAGCTGCAGGAGGTCCCCGCGCCTGCACCGCCGCAAGGTGGCATCCTCGTGCGGACGACGTGCTCGGTGATCTCGCCGGGCACCGAAAAGATGAAGGTGGAGCAAGCACGAATGTCTCTACTGCAAAAGGCGAAGGCGAGGCCCGATCAGGTGCGCAAGGTGATCGAGACTGCCAAGACGCTCGGTTGGAAGGCCGCGATGGAGAAGGTGCGCAATCGACTGGAGTCGCCAACACCACTGGGATATTCGGCATCAGGCGTGGTGGTGGCGGTAGATGAATTTAACACGCGGTTCAGCGTCGGTGATCGCGTGGCCTGCGGGGGCGCGGAGTGCGCTTTCCATGCGGAGATGATCGCGGTGCCGGACTTGCTCGCGACTCCAATTCCGGATGGTGTGGAGGACTGGCAGGCTGCTTACACCACGCTGGCTTCGGTCTCGCTGGAGGCGGTGCGACAAAGCGGTGCGCGTCTGGGCGAAAAGGTTCTGGTGATAGGACAAGGTCTCGTGGGTTTGCTGGCAACGAGTCTGCTCAAAGCCGCCGGTGCGCGCGTGATGGCGACGGATTTTGTCTCAGCACGACTCGACGCTGCAAAAGCGATGGGCGCGGAGCGTGTGGTGAATCCATCACAATCCAAACTCGAAGACGAAGTGAGCGAATGGACAAATGGCTACGGCGTGGATGCGGTATTGCTTTGCATTGGAGGTAAAGGTCGCGAGGCGGCGGACTCGGCGATTGCTAGTCTGCGTGATCGCGGCGTGATGGTGATCGTGGGTATTTATGATGCGGAACTGTCGTGGAAGACGGCTTACATGAAGGACATTCAGGTGCGTTACTCGCGCAGCTACGGCCCAGGCCGCTACGATCCGCAGTATGAGTGGGGCGGTCGCGATTATCCCATCGGCCACGTGCGCTGGACTGAGAACCGGAACTTCGAGGCGTGCCTCGAACTTATGCGCAACGGACAACTGAACCTCGCTCCCGTGACCACGCGACGGGCGAAGTTTTCGGATGCCGTGTTGGTTTATGATGAACTGATGCGCGATGGGAATGCGGATATCGGGGTGGTGCTGGAATACGAACGCATTGCGGATTGTGGATTGCAAATTGCGGATTCGGAAAAGGCGAAGCCATTTACAGCAGCAATTCAATCTGAAATCCGAAATCCGAAATCCGAATTTCTGGACGTTATCGGCGCAGGAAACTTTGTGCGCACAATGTTGCTGCCCCATGTGAATGGGAAGATCCCGTTGGGCACGATCGTGAATGCAACCGGACTTAGCGCGGCGCATGTGAAGGAGAAATTCGGCTTCGCGAGTGCCGGGACGGATTCATCAAAAGTCTTTGCGAGCAAGGGCGGCGCGATGATGGTCGGCACGCGGCATCATCTCCACGCCCCGCTTGTTCTTGCCGGATTGGAATCAAACAAGCAAATCTTCGTCGAGAAACCGCTCTGCCTCACACGCGATGAACTTGCAAACATTGACACAGCAATGTCTTCGACACAGGGGAGTATCATGGTCGGATTCAATCGTCGGTTTGCTCCTGCGACCATCGCGCTGAAGAGATCGCTGGCCGCGATTACCGGTCCCAAAGCGTTGGCATATCACGTATTCGCCGGCCCGCTTGCGCCGGATCATTGGTATGCGAACCTCGAAGAGAGCGGTGGGCGCGTGCTCGGCGAGGCGTGCCACTTCTTTGACTTCGCGTGCTACGTGCTTGATGCAACTCCGGTGCGCATCACCGCGCAAACCATCGGCGAGGTGCGAGGTCGTGATGCGTTCCCTGACTCCATCACCGCTCAGGTCGGGTTCAGCGACGGTTCGTCATTCCAGCTCATTTACTCTGCTGAGGGCGACTTTGCTTTCCCGAAGGAAACGTTTCGCGTGTTCGCGAACGGATTTGTGGCCGAGTGCGAAAACTTCCAGCGGCTCACTTTGTATCAGCATCGCAAAACTTCCGCGATGAAATTCGCGAGCAAAGGCCACGCGGAAGAGATGGCCGCATGGCTGGCGTTTCTCCAAGGCACCACGCCGCACCCGCTATCCTACGCGCAGTCGCGCCAGAGCATGCTGCTGACATTTGCAGCGCTGGACTCGATTCGCGAGGGGTGCACCGTAACGATCGAAAATTGACACTTTATTGGGTTCATGATAATGACCACCTCATAAATTTCTTTTACCATCTTAGAGCTGTAATTTTTACAGCTTTCATGTTTTCGTCCCTTGGATTTGTCAAGGTGTTCGCGGAAGCGACACACCCATCAACTCTCGCTGAGATGAGCGCTGCAGAGATTTCCCGCTTGGATGCGACAACGCTATTTGAACGTTACGGAGATGAATTAAAATCGGACAAACAATTCTCTCAAGAACAAAAGGATGCAGTGCAAGCGGTCTTGATGACCAATCATGGCGGCTTACCAAAAGGAATCGAAAAACAACGAGAATCTTTATCGGTCACTGTTGTTGGGTGGCGCGGGTTTGCTAGCAGCCTGTCGGACTTTGCCAAAGCACGGCGTTGATGCTACCGGAAGCAATGGCAGCACGATTCGTCAACATCGACCACGACACACCTTTGCTTC
>JAYVOH010000029.1:0-6736 GCA_043758025.1 Verrucomicrobiota bacterium | reverse complement strand
ACCAAAACCTCAACTCGACCCCCGGCCATTTATAAACCCCTACCCTTCGTAACTTCAAGGCTTGACCCTCATCCGGCACTGCCTGTGGGATGCGTGTGTTTGAGAGTTTGTTTCTTGTCTGAAAAAAGTTTCAGATTTCGCCGCTCGTTGGGGAAATAATGCTGGAGTGGCTACCGCGTAAGGATTCGAACCTTAACAAAGAGAACCAAAATCTCTTGTGCTACCGTTACACCACGCGGCACTTGACGGGCCGTGAAGATAGCCCTCGCGGGCCGACTCGCAAGGATGAATTCATCTCACGATTTTTTTACCAGCAGGCTCCGCCCCGTCATCTCCACAGGTTGCGCGACGCCGAGCATATTGAGCAATGTGGGGGCGATGTCCGCGAGAATGCCATCGCGCACGGTGAAATTCCTCGCGTCAGCAGCAACGTAAATGCCGTGCACCAGGTTCGTGGTGTGCGCCGTATTGGGCGAGCCGTCGGGATTGCGCATGAGTTCGCAATTGCCGTGGTCGGCGGTGATGAAGAGCTTGCCGCCAAGCGCAAGGACTTTCTCCACCACCAGTCGCACGGCGAGATCAATCGTCTCGCACGCATGAACGCCCGCCTCGACCACACCGGTGTGGCCCACCATGTCAGGATTGGCAAAGTTCAGGATAACGAGATCGTAATTCTCCAGGCGATGCACGACTTCAAAGGCCAGGTCCGGTGCGCTCATCTGCGGTTTCTTATCATAGGTCGGGACTTCCTTGGGGCTGACAGCCAGATAGCGATCCTCCCCGGGATTTGGCACCTCCACGCCTCCGTTGAAGAAGAATGTGACGTGCGGATATTTTTCCGTCTCTGCCGCGCGTAGCTGCTTCAAGCCTGCTGCAGCCACGACTTCGCCGAGGATGTTCTTCAAGCTCTGCGACGAGAAAACCACACGACAGCCGAGGTCGTAATATGTCGCATCATATTCCGTGAGCGTGTAGTAATGCACTGCGGGTGTGGCTTCGCGGTCAAAGCCATCGAAGTCCTTTTTCAAGAACGCCTCGCTGAGCTGGCGCACGCGATCCGCGCGGAAGTTGAACCACAAAACGACATCCCCATCGCGCACCCGCTGCTCTTTCGCGTGACCGAAAATCATCGGCTGCAAGAACTCATCACCGCGTGGCTCGCCGGCATACGCAGCCTGAACCGCAGCGCTGGGCGTAACGGTTTCGCTTTGGCCCTTACCAAGCACGATGGCGTCCCAGGAAAGCTTGGTGCGCTCCCAGCGCTTGTCGCGATCCATCGCGAAATAGCGTCCGATCACCGTCGCGATCTTCGCGCCGCTGGGTTGCAAATCTTTCTGCAGCTTCCGCAAATAATTCGCGCCACCCGTCGGCGAAGTATCGCGGCCATCCGTGATCGCGTGAACCATCAAGTCTGCGACGCCCGCTGCTCTGGCGGCGTCGCACAACGCGACCAGATGATCCTGATGCGAATGCACGCCGCCATCGCTGACGAGTCCGAGGAAGTGCAGACGCTTCCCCTTGGCCTTGGCAAAAGCCTCCAGCAGCACGGCATTCTTTGCCAGTTCGCCATCGCGGATCGACTTGTTGATGCGCGTCAGGTCTTGATAAACGATGCGCCCCGCGCCGAGATTCAGGTGGCCGACCTCGCTGTTGCCCATCTGTCCCACGGGTAAGCCCACGTCCTCACCACTCGCGCTGACCTTGCCCATCGGATAGGTGGCGTAGAGTTGATCATGGAACGGCGTGCGCGCCAGCAAGGTGGCGTCGCCATTTTCTTTCGCTTTCGTCTTGCCGCCGGGATTGATGCCCCAGCCGTCGCGTATGAGGAGGACTACAGGTTTCTTAGACATGAGTTCACATTTACTGAGCAGCCGCCCTGCCGCAAGAGAAGGCGAAGGGGAAAGTAAATCAAACGAAAACCGAATCATAAGGCTTTCCAATTTTTCGCTCTGGCTTTGCCAGACGTATTGAATAAACTTCAGGGCGATTCCGTCCGACAAATTTCCAGTCACCTCTTCTTGAGAACCTGATACCATCTCGCCAGATGAAAAGCTGCACCACCACCGCGCTCGCGCTGGCCTTCATGGCTGTCACCCTTGCCGTCACTCCGGCGCAAACGAGCAGATCGCTCCTCGATACCAACACGGAGCCGGGATCAATCAATCTGGAAAATATACTCCCCAAGCCCGTCCGGCTCACGGTGGTCGCCGACTCCGTGCTTTATTATCAGGGCGATTTCCAGCGTGCCCTCGGCAGTATGGCCCCGGGAACCTCGGTGCAATTAATCGCCATGAGCGAAAACGCCTACAAAGTCCGGGGCCGCGCCCGTCACGGCGACGTGGCGGGCTGGATGCACATCAATGACCTCAAATCAGCCGACCCCAAGCTGTTCGAGAAATTAAAAGCCTATGCCGAGCGGCGCAAGGTCGTCGATGAACTCATCCAGAAGCATCAGATCGCCATCGGCATGACAGCCGAGGAAGTGAAAGCATCACTCGGAACACCAACACGCAAAACTTCCCACATCACCGACGGCAGCCGGGAAGAAGCGCTCGAATACATCGTCTTCCAATATATCCCGCAAGCCACCACCGGGAGGGATCAATACGGCAATCTCGTGCAAAACGTCGTCTATGCGAAGGTCGAGTCCGGGCGCCTGTCTGTGACCCTCAAGGGCGGCGCGGTGAGCGACATCAAAGAGACCAAAGGCACTCCTCTCGATGGTGGCGCGGTCAAAATTGTGCCCATACCCATCATCGTCAACTAACGAAGAACTGCCGCTTGCGCTGGCACATGGGGTTTGACAGTCGCAGTCCAGCCATTAGATTCTGCAACGCATTTTTTGCGGCGAGGTAGCCAAGTGGTAAGGCAGGAGTCTGCAAAACTCCTATGCGACGGTTCAATTCCGTCCCTCGCCTCCATCCTTCATTATAAAGGAGTTGGTATGCTAATTGAGCAATCGAGGATCAAAAACAAACGCCTCCGGCTCGGCGATTTTAATTTTGCTGAAATCAGGATGCGCTGGATTGAGCAGGTAATTCGTCGCCGCCTCACTGGGCACGATGATGCTCGGCACGGCTAGAACCACAGACTCGCCGGAGCGGCACCAAGCATCGCCAATCGCCCGCGATGAAAGCGGTGGCGGCTTGCGCTGCCAGTCGCCAGGAAGATCGTTTACGGAAACACGATTTACTAATGTATCGTAAAATTCGATGCGAATTTTCACGAAATCGAACGGCACGGGCGGATTCAGATGCACCAGCGTTTCTAGAACGGCGAGTGCTTCGCTGTCGCTCGCGTAAACCACGCGCACGCCGCGCGAGTTCCAGCGCCCCCCGAATCTTTCGGCGCCTTCACCGGAAAACGCGGTGGCAGCATGCCTCGCCTCCACAATGCGCCATGCTTCGATGATCACGAATACACCCCGTATTCGATGCGCCCCAGCAAGTCTTCCACCGCGCGCGCGCCAATTTCGGTTTTTGCATAGTCCAGCGGAACGGCTCCACCAAGCCCATACTGCGATGACGTGAGCCAGCGACGGCCATTTTCCACTGACTTCATCACATGCGCAGCCCTTCCCAAAAGCCGGGCGAACCGCACGAGCCGTTCGGATTCCGCAAGATCAAAGCGCCCTTTCAGCTTGCGGCGTTGGAAGGTTGCTTTTGGAATACTGAGCTTGTCGGCGAGCTTTTGTCCGGTCATGTCGAGGCTCTTTTGTAACACGGCAAAGTCACGAAACGGCAGCCCAGCTTCAATCATGCTGATAACCTTTGCAGACTCGCGTTCCAAGGGGGCCTCTTTATCGGAAGCGCCTTGCACATAAATATTCACCAGTCCAAACGCGGGCTTGCGTTTCTTTGCGACGCGTGGTGTTGCGACTCGATTCCTGCGCACAGTTTTTTCAGCCAGCTTGTTACTCATTTGATACTTTCAATATCATCAAATGAGTCATTTGTCAAACACTCGCGCCTCTTACATCTCCACATCCCGGCATTTCTGTTCTAGCTGGTAGGCGATTTGAGCCATGAGCTTCGGTGGCAGTCTGTCCGCGCCTTCGGCAAGAACGGTGTAGCGAATATTCTTTGGGTTCACAACCGGAATGCCGGGGCTTTTCACAAGCGGGTTCACCATCCAGCCGGGCAAGGCAAGAACAGGGGACACGCGCACCTCTTCACCGACGGCCTTTGAGAGCATCGCCCGCAACAAATTCGCGCCCCGGCGCGCGTCTTCCAAATCGCTCGCGTTCTTATAAGTCGGGAAGTCCAGCACCTTCCCGTCGTAGTTCACTTCCCAATCGCGACGGCCCTTTGGAGCCTTTCGCTTGCGGTGCGCTTTTGTCTCCACGGCGAACACGCCAGCGGGGGAAATTACCACATGGTCAACATTGCCGTAGGATTCAACGGGCACGTCATGGAAGACATAGCAGCCTTCGCGCATGAGCTGGTTGATTTGCTCGCCAGCGGCACGTTCGCCGTGAAAGCCAAGCCGGTAGTTCCTCAGTTCATCGGCGCGGCGGAACAGCAGCCAGGCCAACGGCAGAAGGAGCAGGGTGCAAGCTGCGAATGCGGCCCATGCTCTACCGGTTGCCAGAATACCGTTGGGACTCGTAACGAGAATCAATGCCATTGTGAATCCCGGCAAGAGAATGGCCGTGACAATGATGGTGCCGAGCTGGTCGCTCAACTCGTCAAACTTCAAGCGAAGCGATTCCCCCGGTGCGCGGAGCAGCCCTTCCTTAACCGGGGCGCTGCCCGTGGTGCCCTTAGTTCGCCAAATCCATGTCATCCCGGCCAAGATCACGGCGGCAAGCGGGACATATATGCAGGCGATGAGAACCCAAAGTGTATGTATTGGAGTCATATTGTGTTACACAATTTTGCGCAGAAGAAATGGATTAAGCAGCGCACGTCGCACTAGCGAGGCGTGGTGGGCGACGCGCTTGGGGTTTGTTTGCAGCCAGCGAGCTTGATACTCATCATGGATAAAGCGCTCCGGGGTTTCCACGGCATGAAGATGCAGAAAAAGAAAACGGTAGGCAGTATGATCCGGCGCGGATTCCGGCAGCATCTCTCCTCCCCACTTATGCAGCCAGCGTTGCAGGGCGAAAAACGCCACAAAGTTTTCTTCCAGTGTGCTGTGAACCTCAAGGGTCTCGATTACAGGCTGTGTCCAAGGTGTGAAATCATGCGCAGCTCCACGTCCTAGTTTAGCTTCCAGCCATTTGTAGCCATCGAAACGCAGAGCGCAGACCATGATTGTATCAGCGACATCGTAAGGCAGAGTATAGCGCGGCGTTTTCATCAAATCATTTCGTCTTCTGACTTGGCGCGCTGTGCCTTTGGCTTCTTTGCGCCGGCGGCTTTGGCTTCTGCGGCGGCGCGCTCAAGATTGAGGGCAAGCAGACGTTCTAAAATTTGTTCGTCGCTCAAGTCGGCTGGCCAACCGTAAGCGGCA
Source organism: Verrucomicrobiota bacterium (assembly GCA_043758025.1). GTDB lineage: Bacteria > Verrucomicrobiota > Verrucomicrobiia > Verrucomicrobiales > Verrucomicrobiaceae > VFKE01. The sequence goes on along the minus strand of JAYVOH010000029.1, from coordinate 1,282 downwards.
GCAACGGCGGCGTCCAGTTTCTCGTGTGCGAGGGCGAGCCATGCGGGACGTTCGTTGTAAAGATTCGTCAGTGTGCGCTTGGTGAGCTTCGCTGCGCATTCAGCATTTTGGGGTTCAAGGCGTGGATAGCGCACGGTGCCGATGCCGTTTGCGGCGTTTACCGTGGCGGGGTCAATGAACCGTGCCCACGGCCCGCCGTTGGAGCCCGGGAATTCCAGCATGCGAGCTTCTGTCCATTCGGGCGGATTGAGCCAGCGCTCGCGCAGGTCGTTCAAGTCTTTAGCGGCGGCAGCGATGGCAGCGCGGTGTTGATCCGGCGAGGAGGGTGGCGGGTCTTCGCGCAACACGTTGTCATGTTCCAAGTGATAATGCGCGGCACGGAAGTGGGCGACAATTTGCAGCCAGTGCTCACCCGTGTCTTGCAAAAACGGAAACGGGAAAGTCTCAAAGCATTCCGTGGGATTGTAAGTCGCGTCATTGCCTTTTCCATGCCAGCCGCATGTCGCGAGCGTCCAGATTTCATGGATGCGAGAATGCAGAAACCCAAAGTGATAATCATCATCGAAGGCAATCGCGATGACTTTGGAATCAGGCAGCACGGGTGCATCCTGCCACACGAAAACCCGATGCTTCGCAACACGAGCAGTTCCAATGTAACGCTGCATTTCGGCAACAGCAGCGCGGAAGGCTGGCAGCGTCTCACCAAGCAACCACCAATTTTTTGCTCGCGTTGTGCGCTTGTTTTTGCTGCGAATGGGCTTCACAAATTCCTGCACATACTTAAAAGGTGCCGCATAGAGCGATGCAGCTTCGCTTGAAGTGCCAACGCCAAAGTCAACAATCCAACGACGTGAATCCCTTTGCACGAGGTCACTGCCGTTGCGGAATAGGCGCAACACATCGCTATTTGGCCGCCCGTGCGGATTCACATCACGAAGCATCTCCATTGCGCGCTCATGAGTGATGTCGAAATCACCGACTTTCGTTGTGCCCATGAAGCACAACTTTTTATTGGCGTTGATGAAGTGCTTTCCGGTTGTGTCGTGCCCCGAGGTCAAATCGGCATTGATATGATCAACCTGGATTCCATCCAGCAACGCTTCATCTGCCGCATTCGCATTCGCGAATGCCACGATGCAAATTCTGACAGCAGTTCCCTTGTCAAACCAATCACGGTCAGAGATGAATGGTGCTTAGTTAAGGCAGAGTGTCGGCGAATTAAATGTATATTATGTGGACAAAATCGCTGGTGGAAAAGCCCGTTTTCTGGTAGTATTTCGTG
>JAYVOH010000028.1:0-18014 GCA_043758025.1 Verrucomicrobiota bacterium | reverse complement strand
CAGTAGCGCCACAATCGACGCTAAACTCAAAGTTCACGACGAGCGCAAATCCGAGAGATCGTCACTCTTTTGCATCAAGTCCGACAGGCTGCTAGATTGCTAAACATGCAAAAGTTCGTTGGAAACGGAAAAAACTTGGCCCGCGCGTTGCACTATTCTCATGACGGGATGGCGGCGCTTTCATGGCCTGCCATTCCAGCTTCATCAGCCTCATCGGATGGCTTCGTCTTTGGCTCGAACCACGGGTAGAGAATCGGCAAAATAAACAGGGTCAGCACCGTGGCCGTGATCAGGCCGCCGATGATGACGACGGCAAAGGGGCGTGAGGTTTCCGCGCCGACGGCGTGGGACACGGCGGCGGGCAGCAGGCCGAGGGCGGCCATGGCGGCGGTCATGACGACGGGCCGCACGCGGGAGAGCGCGCCGTCGCGGATGGCTTCGTTCTGGGCGATGCCGCGCCCGCGCAGAACGCGGATGCGCTCGACGAGAAGCACGCCGTTTTGCACGGAGACGCCGAACAATGCGATGAATCCGACCAGCGCTGATACGGACAAATCCAGGCCGGTGAAGGCCAGCGCGAGCACTCCGCCGATGGCAGCGAAGGGCACGTTGAGCAGTATGAGGAAGGCGAGCGCGCCGGAATCGAACGCGGTGAAGAGCAGGAAGAAAATGGCGACGAGGGTGATGGGCACGATGACCATGAGGCGCTTCACGGCGCGCTGCTGGTTTTCAAACGCGCCCGTCCATTCGGGGGTATAGCCGGTGGGGAACTTCACTTCTTTGGCGATTTTCTGTTGGGCTTCCGCGACGAGCGAGCCGAGGTCGCGCCCGCGCACGGAGAGCTTCACGGAAGTGCGGCGCGTGTTCTCCTCGCGGGTGATGCGGCCGAAGCCGGCTCGTTCTTCGACTGTGGTTACATTCCCGAGCGTGAGACGTTCGCCGTTGGATCCGAAGATGGGGATGTGCCGGATCAGATCGAGATTCTTGACGGATTCGGGGGCCAGCTTGACCACGAGATCAAAGGTGCGCTCTCCTTCGAGCACGCGGGTCGGCGTGTCGCCGCCGAGGGCGGTTTGCACGACGGCCTGCACATCAGAGACGGACAATCCCATGCGAGAGATCGCGCTGCGGTCGATGGTGATCTGCACCTGGGGCTGACCGAGCAGCGGGTCCGTGCCCACGTCCGTCGCACCAGGGATTTTTTTCAAGATGTCCACGCATTGATTGGCCAGCGACTGGAGCTTTACGGGGTCTTCGCCGTAGATTTTGATGCTCAGCTCCGCCTTGATGCCGGAGACGGCTTCGTTGACGTTGTCCTCAATGTATTGGCTGAACTGGAACTGGACGCCTGGGATGCTGGAGAGCTTTTTGTTGAGTAGGGCGCACAAGTCCTCGCGGTTGGAGGCAGTGGTCCACTGGTCGCGCGGCTTGAGTTCCACGGCGCTTTCCATGACATCCCAGCCGTTGATGTCCGTGCCGTCGTCGGGCCGTCCGAGCTGGGTGACCATGGTTTTCACTTCGGGAAAAGAGGTGACGATGGCGCGGATTTTCTGGACGATGCGGTCGGACTCGGTGGGGGAGATGGTCTGCGGCATGTAGCAGCGCACCCAGAGCGAGCCTTCGTCGAGCTTTGGCAAAAACTCCGAGCCGAGCTGCGTGAGCACGAAGCCGGTGAGCGCAAGGCCGGCGACCGCAGCGGCAAGCACGAGCCAGCGCAGCTTCAAGGCGATCGACAGAAGCGGGACATAGAGCTTGTGAAGCAGGCGGACGAGGAGCGAATCGTGCTCGGCGATTCTTTGCTTCACCGCGAAGCTGGCCAGCACGGGCACGACGGTCAGGGCGAGGATGGTGCCCACGACCAGCGCGAAGGTGAGAGTCAAGGCCATAGGCCTGAAGATTTTCCCCTCGACGCGCTGGAGCGTGTAAAGCGGGACGAAGGCGGTGAGGAGGATGGCCTTGGAGAAAAGAATGGGGCGGCCCATCTGCTTCACGGATTCGATGATGGCCTCGCCGATGTTGCGGAAGGATTTGCGGCGCGTTTCCAGCAGCCGCAGCAAGTCCTCGATGACGACCACGGCGGAGTCCACGATGATGCCGAAGTCAATCGCGCCCATCGAGATGAGGTTCGCCGGGATGCCTCGCAGATCGAGCAGGAGGAACGCTCCGAGCAGCGACAGAGGCACGACTGCGGCGACGACGAGAGCCGAACGCCAGTTGCCCACGCCGAGGAACAGGATGAGCACCAGGAGCACCAGCGCGATGCCCTCGATCATGTTTTTGCGCACGGTCAGAAGCGTGCGGTTGGTCAGTTCCGTGCGGTCGTAATGAGGCACGAGCTGGACGCCGGGCGGCAGCAGCTTTTGGATTTGGGGCAGCCTTTGGTGAACACGGCCGAGCACCTCCAGGGCGTTCTCGCCACGCCGCATGATGACGATGCCCATCGCTACGTCGTCCTGGTCCGCCTCGCGCGGGATCATTTTGCCGACGCGGCCGAGGCGCAGTTGCTCGCCGATCTGCACCTTGCCGAGATCGCGGATGCGCACGGGTGTGCCGGCGCGCGTGTCCACGGAGATGTTCTCGATGTCCTCAAGGCTCTGCACGAAACCGATGCCGCGCACGATGTAGAGTTCGGGGCCGTGCTCGATGTAGGAACCGCCTGCGTTTTTGTTGCCTGCGGAAAGCGCGGTGAAGACCTGCGTAAGGGTGACGCCGTAGGACTTGAGTTTCAGCGGATCAATGAGCACCTGGTATTGTTTGGTGGGGCCGCCGAAGCCCACCACGTCCACGACGCCGGGGATCATGCGGAACTGGCGCTCGACGACCCAGTCCTGCAAGGCGCGCACTTCCACGGCGGGAAAATCTTGCGGCGCTTTGAGCGTGTAGCGAAAAATTTCACCGACCGGCGTGGCGTCGGGGGAAAGGCTGGCTTTCGCCTCCGTCGGCAGGTCCAGCGCGGCGAGGTGCTGCGCGGCCTGGTTGCGCACGTATTTCGGATCGGCGTTGTCGTCAAAAACGATGGTGACTTGGGATAGTCCGAAAAGAGAAATGGAACGAATGGATGTGCGTTGCGGGATGCTGTTGAACTCATTCTCCACCGGTATGGTCACGAGGCGCTCCACTTCCTCGGCGGCATGGCCTGGGAACAGGGTGATGATTTGAATCGAGATGTTGGTGACATCCGGATAAGCCTCCACGGGCAGGTGCTGGACGCTCGACACGCCCGCCAGCACGAACAAGGCCGTGAGCACCAGCACCACTGCGCGGTGGCGTAGGGCGTATTTCGTCAGTGTGCCCATGAGCTACTCTTTGGCCCCTTCCGTCATTGCCTGGAGCAGGAGGGAACCCTCCGTCACGACCCGCTGGCCCACGGTCAGGCCATTGGTGACGGCCACATGTCCATCGGATTCAAAGCCAAGCACCACGGGCTGGCGGTGGTATTCGCCGGGGGATTTTTCCACGAAGACGAAGTGGCTGTTCTCCATGGAGAAAACGGCGCTCGTCGGAATCTCCGCAGATGACATCAGCTTTTTTGGCGGAGAGCCGCTTTGCTTCAGGGAGGCCGGAACCAGCGCAGGAGGCTTCGTCGCTTCGTTTTCGATGGTGATTTCAGCGTTCACATACATCTCCGCCTTGAGCAGCCCGTCGGTATTGTCCACGAAACCGCGCACCTGCACGGCGCGAGTTTGCGGATCGAGCGAGTGGCCGATGACCTCGACCTTTCCGCGAAACACCTTGTCGGAATACGCGCGGCTGCGGACTTCAAGCTTCTGTCCGGCGTGAACGCTGTTGATGTCCGTCTCGCTCACGTCGAGCTGCACCCAGAGGCGCTGCGGATCGCTGATGACGAAGAGGGGCTTCACGATCTTGGCATCGCCCGCGAGCATCTGGTCGGGGCGCACTTCCTGACCGGGGTTGATGGTTTTCTCCACAAGAATTCCACCGAGCGGAGCTTTCAACGGAAAGAGGCCGTCCACCGAACCCTGCTCCACGCCGTAGCGGCGCAGTTGCGCCTGGGTGCGCTCGTTTTCGGCCACCTTGCGTTCGCAGTCACCTTCGGCAGCCTCCATGTCCTTCTGCGCCGCAGCACCGTGCGCGAGCAATTCGCGCTGGCGCTTTAGCGTGCGCTCGGCCAGACGCAGGTCGGACGCGGCGCGGTTGGCGTCGGCCTGCGCCTGGCCAAAATCTGCGGACCACAGCATGGCGAGGCGGTCGTTCACCGCGACGACCTGCCCGATTTGGGCCTCGATCTTTTCGACGCGTCCCATCACCGACGGATAAATGCGCACGGTCGTGTCATCGTTCCACGTCAGGCGACCCGTCACGCGGATGACCGTGTTTCCCAGTGCCTTGGCCGGTTCCACCGTGAGCGAAGATTGCTGCGGAGCATTCGGGGGCAGGATGACCTTGTCGCCTTCCACCTTCGGCTTGGCATCTTCGACGGCAGCCTCTTTCTTCTCGCCTTCATGGCACGCGGGCAGCGCGATGAGCGTGAGAAGACCGAGGGCGAGCCCGCGCAGGACGCGACACGGCACGCCGGCGTGATTGTGAAGATTGTTATTTGGAGCTTGCATGGCCTTGCTTTTGAGTTTTGAGTTCTGGGCTTTGGGGTTTCTCGGAAATGGGCTCGTCTCTGATGTTGATGTTGCGCGCCGCAGCGAGCGTGGCTGCGGCGGTCGCGCTGTCGGACATCGCCTGCGCGGTGGCGAGGCGCACCTGGTTGTCATCTCGGGCGGCTTGGAGCAGTGCGACGAGCGGCACGCCGCCTTTCTTGTAGGAAAAGGTGAGGATCTCCAGCACCTTCGCGGACTTCGGCTTCACCTCGTCGCGGTAGCGCTTCCAGCGCGCGAGCGCGTCACGCTGCGCGGTCAGCGCGGTGACGATGTCCGCGGCGATCTGGCCCTGCACCTTGCCGATCTGCGTGGCGACCTGGTCGCGCGTGGCTTCGGCGGCGCGGATGTTTCCCTTGTTCTGATTCCAAATCGGAAGTGGAATCGAGATGCCGATGCCGACGGTTTGCGGCTGGTCGGGCGGCTGGTGTTCATATTGCACGAGGAAGGTGGGGTCGGGAATGCGCGTCGCTTTTTGCAAACGCAAGTCCTGCTCCGCCTTGCGCAGCGCGGCCTCGGCGGCGGCGAGATCGGGCCGCATTGACGTGGCAGAATCTTTCTTGCCATCGAATGCAAAATTAAAACCGGCGAGCTTCTCCAGCGAGTCTGACGGCTCCCACACTCCTTTCGGATTCCGCGCGCCGAGCAGCACCTCCACCGCCACGCGTGCGGCGACTGCGGCTGCATCCGCCGCTTTCGCGTCCAGTTCCGCGCGAGCTGCGGCGGTCTCGATCTGATCCTTGTCCGACTCCGACATGTCTCCCGCCTTCAGCCGCTCCCCGGAGATGTTTGATTCCTTGCCAAGAGATTTTGCCGTGTCGTTGAGAATGCGCCCGTTGGCCTCCGCGAGGAGGACCGCGACGTAGGCTTTGCCCACGCCGAGATCGAGCAAGCGCTTGGTATCAAGCAAACTCGCGCGCGCCGCTTCGATGCCAGCGTTGGCCGATGCCTGGCGGATGCCGCGCTTGCCGCCGATCTCGATGAGCTGGTTGAGCGCCGCGATGGTGTCGGTTCCTGCCGGCGGACCCAAGTTGATCTTCTGCGTGGACCAGGCGAGAGACGGATTCGGAAACTCGCGCGCGATGATTTTCTGCGCGGTGGCAAGGTCCACATTCGCCTTCGCGGCGAGCAAGTCCCAGTTGCGCTCAAAGGAGATGCGGCGGGCTTCGGCGATGCTCAGCGACTTGGGCGTCACCTCATCCTGCGCATCCCGCGCGCTCTCCATTGCCTCCGCTCTTGAAGTGTTCAGCCACAGCAAAACGCATGCGACGATCAAGCCAGGGCCGCTAGCGCGGAGCCTGGATGTTGCGGACTCTGCATCTGGAGAAAACGTTGCTGCGATCACTGCCAGAAATAACGAACACGCCCGCGATTTTGCATGTCGGGCGATGGCTATTTCCCATGTAGGGCGTAATCCTACACGCGCGGCGCGTTCAGCTTTTCTTCTCGGTCTCACACCAACGCACGGCTTCGCACAGCAGCTCTGTGGCGTTTTGGAGATTGAGTTTTTCCTTGATGCGCCCGCAATAGACCTGCACCGTTTTGATGCTGATGCAGAGGGATTCGGCGATCACACGGGTCTCGATGCCCTGGCCAAGCATTCGGAAAACTTCCAGCTCGCGATCGCTCAAGCTCTGCACGCCTGAAGCGCCGACATTGCCTTCGAGAAGCCTCTCGGTCATCAAGGCTTTAAATTCGTCGCTGACGTGCAGCTTGCCCTCCAGCACGGTGCGGATAGCGGTGATGATTTTTTTCGTGGTGTCGCGCTTCGTCACGTAGCCGCGCGCGCCTGCGCGGAGGGCGCGCTCGGCGTAGAGCGATTCATCGTGCATGCTCAGCACGACGATGGCGACGGAGGGCACGCTGCGCTTGATATCCTTCACCAGCTCAAGGCCGGAGCCGCTGGCGAGCGTGATGTCCACGATGGCGACATCCGGTTGCAACGAGGCGATGGCTTGCAACGCGCGCGGCGCGTCCTCGGCCTCGCCACAGACTTCGAGGTCGGGCTGCTGGTGGATCAGATTAGTCAGCCACTCACGGACCAATGGATGATCATCCACCAAAAAGATGCGCCGTTTCGAGGATCTGTCTTGAGCTGCATTCATGGTGCATCAGTTTCTTCATCGCCTGGCAGAAGGCAATCCACCATCGTGCCTTGTCGGAGGCGGCGAATGTCAATGGTCGCCCCGATCATTGCGGCGCGATGGCGCATGATGTTCAGGCCCATGCCGCGCTTCTCCGGCAGCGGGTCCGGCAGGCCGGAGCCGTCATCCTGCACGGTGAGCCGGATGCCATCGAGGCTGTGCGTGAGGCCGATCATGACCTGCTTGGCGCGGCCATGTTTCAGCGCGTTGGAGACGGCCTCCTGTGCGATGCGGAAGAGGTGCATGGCCGTGGCGGAGTCGTTGATGAGCACGGGATGCGGCGCTTCAAACCGGCTGTCCACCTTGAAGCGCTCGGTTGTGTTTTTTGCAAGCTCATGAAACGCCGTCATCAGCCCCTCGGCGTCCAGTTCCACCGGCGCGAGGCCGCGCGCGAGGCTGCGCGCAAGCTCGATGCCTTCTTCGATCAGCGTCACCACGCGGCCCGCCTCAGCCGCCTCCGGCTGCGACTTGGCGGCGAGCTTTTCACCAAGCACTTGCCCCGCCAGCGCCGCGCCGGTGAGATGCTGGCACAGGCTGTCGTGCAGATCGTGGCCGATGCGCCGCTGCTCGCGCTCGCTCACCGCCAGCAGCTCCTTTTCCAGCCGCTCGCGCGTGGCCATCTCATTCGTCAGCGCCACGGTGCGCTCGCGGACTTTGGCCTCCAGCTTGTCCTGCAAAGAGCGCAGGCTCGACAAAACTCTGACCACGACAAGGTAGAACGACAGCATGATCGCCGCGTTCCAAACGGGAACGAAGTGCGTGGAATAAACGGCGCCCGCCGCCAGGTCACCGACGAGCCAGCACAACACGCTGATGACCGAAACCAGCAGCGCAAAGCGAACACCCACAAACCAGGTCGCCAACGCTATCGCCGCCAGATAGAAAATCGAGAACGAGATTTCATAACCCGTGAGATAATCCGCCACGGCGACCAGGGCAACCAAGCCGAGCGCCTCGGCCATCAGCCGCAGTTGCGACTGACTTCCCAGGAATGCGATCAGTCCTGCTTTGCGTTCGGTCTTGGGCTTCATGCGTGATAACTCATGCCACTTATGTAGGAAGGCATCCAACCAAGCGCACGAAAGTTAGAATTCCAGATGCAACCGCACTGAAAAAATATTCACCGGCCCGCGGTCTTTGTTATAGCCGGGGTTGGTCACAAACTGATAATCCACTCCTAGATGCACGCCTTTACGTAGTTCAGCGTCATAGTAGGTTTCGACCACGGACTCCAAACCATAGTTCAGCCTGCCATCGCCCACGAGCGGCCCCAGTCCTCCTGCGGCGAGATACGCGCGGTGAGATGGACTCAGCCCGTCGAGATTCCATGCGAGGCCCACGGTGTCCGGCTCGCGGCCCCAAGTTTTTCCTTTGAGTGACAAACCAGTGCTAAGACTCCGGTCGATGTCCGTGAACTGCCACACCTCACTGTGCCCATCGCGCCAGCCGAGCTTGAGAAATGCGCCCAGATCCTCGCGCAGTTCCTGCTCGAAGTTCAGCACCGCGCCGCCTTGATTGCGGAAGTGGCGCGTCTGCGTGATGTCCATGTTCAGCATTGGTTGTGCGAGCGTTTCAGAATAGCTGCCCATGTTGGCGCGCTCCACCCAGCCGAGCAGCCTGGCCTTGCCGGGATGACCGCTCAATGCATAGCGCCATTCCAATTCCACGACCTGCTGCCACTGACGAAGAATATTCCAGTCCAGCTCCACGCCGTTGGATTCCTTCGGCGCGATGAAGGCACCCCAGCGCAGCGCCCATTGCTTTTGATTGAACTCGATGGAAATGCCCTGCGTGTAACCGAACGCGTCCGCAGCATAGTCGAAAGCACCCGTGTCCAGCAAGGCCCAGTTCATGAACTGCCCCCGCGAATCATGCGCATACGCGTTCACATCGAATTGATCAAAGACGGCGAAGCGCCCCACCGTCAACGTCACGCGATCCACGTCCACCATGCCCGCCATCTGCATGAGGCCGCCCTCCACTTTTGCCTGCCCGCCTCCGAGTCCGAAGGTCTGGCGAAGCATCACATGCGGAAAAATGATGTCTCCGTAATGATTCCCCACTTTGTAAGCTTCCCCGTTCGGAAACGCGGCGATGCCCCGTGTATTGTGAAAACCAAAGCCTTGGAACACTTCCGCATTTCCGTAAATCTCCGCGCCATCCCAAGGTCTTGCCCCTGCAAAGACATCCACCGAAAAAGTCTCCCGCGCATAATCGCCCGGCGGCAGTGAATTCTCGCCCGAATACAGCGCGCGGAATCCCGGCTGCCCTTGAAAGATGAATGTGCTCTGTCCGTGCAGCAGCCAGTTCTCGGCCTTCACCTCCGCTTCACCCTGTGACTTCTCATCCGCAAGCGCAAGACCTTGCATGGCCAGCAAAACTGCGAATGCAGATAACATGATCGAAGTGGCGAAGCTATGTGAGATGGGCATTGACGGTTGGAAAACCATACACAGCAATCGCGGTCAACAAGTCAAATGACACATGGCCGTGACTTTTATTCGTCCGGCCCTCGACGAGCCGCCACGTCACGCCTCACCGGGAACTTCAAATTCATCAAGTAGCTTCATCGAGCCTGATGATGGCCCCCCCCCGCAGGATCAAACGTCACCACCGCCGTCGCTAGTCGGCGCAGATCCAAATATCTCTGATCCCGGCGTGCGGCCCGTTTTTGAGTAGCGTAGACAGAAGGAGGAGCGCGAGGATGCCGAAGGCTGCTCGCCAGATTTTCTTGCGACATGACAAACCAAAACATGGGCGAGTGGTCTGCGCGACACACTCGCGCTCCTTTTGATCACGCAGTTCAAAAACTGAACTTCGCGGTCAACGGCACGCTGAGATCATTGAAGCGGAAGAGTCGGCCCGTTTCCGCGCTGTGCATGAATTCGATGCCGATCGAGACTTCGACGTGCTTTGATGGCGTCCACACGAGCGCGGTGGCGGCATGGGTGTTCCAGCCGCGTCGCAACTGGTTCGTCTCGCTGTGAAAATGCGGATACTCCTCGTAGGAGGTGCCCGCTTGGGTTTGCAGCGTGAGTTTTTGCGGCACGAGCCGCAGCGCGTGGCCCGCGCCGAGCGCGAAGCCGTGGTAGTCGTGCTCGCTCGGCTGGGCAAAACTCTGCGCCGCTTCGGCGAGAAACTGCCAGCGGTGCGGGCTTTTGTTTTCTGGATTCGGCATGTCGTATTTAAGCCGTGCGAAGAAGGCGTGCGCCGCGAACTCCCTTGCGCCAAAACCGGCGGCCATATCCCAAAAGCTCTCCTCGCGCAGCGAAGCCGTCCACGCCGGGTCGACGTTCCATGCGACGAGCAGGCTCACGTAAGGTTCCTCCGAGTTGAGCGTGCGCTGGGAGAAATGACGGATGAAGGTCACCCCGGTTGCGGGCGTGATCGTTACCGTGTCACTCACTTCGCAGTCCAGCTCCAGCGAGAAATCGCCCTCCCAGCGCCAGCCGGGCCGGCTGCCTGCGATCTTCGCGGGCTTGGTTTCATAGATGAAGCTGTTGCCGATGGTGCAAGACAAATCGTGGGCGATGGATTTCTTTTCGGCGTTCGTTGCCGGCGCCCCGGCTTTCGAACTGTCCGTTGGTGTAGTTTGCTTTTGCTGCGCCTCCTCTTCGTCTTCCTCATTCTCGATTTCTTCCGCGGATTTCTCACGCGTGAACCAGGCCTTGCCCAGCCAGTTCACACTGCCACGGGAAAAACCGAGCAGATTCACATCACCGCCCATAGTCAGATGCTCCGAGCCTTTTGACCTTTGCAGGTGTGGCGAATTCTCCGCAGTTGCGACGGTCACTAGACCGAACGTGAGGACGCCAAAAACCAGCGCAAGGCAACGGCAGGAAAGCAGCAACGGTCCTTTATACTGCACCGCACGAAACCGCTCATCACCAATTCCTGCACATGGCAGGACGGCGATCTTTCTCAAACCGCGTGAAATTAGAAGCTCGCTCTCCTCCGGACCGTTCACCGCCGCCATCGTAAAGCGAATTTCCAACACAGCAAGGTGCTGTTCCGACTAAAGGAAGCATGCGGATTAGGATCTGCGTCCTCGTCACAACTGTCACTCAAGGTTGTGTCCCTTCTCCCAGTTGACCACCAACATCTCATCGCAACCAATTATTTCCGCAGCGTCGATATGTCGGGGCTTCAGATCAAGCGAAACGCTAGCTGGGGTGGTGTGCGAAGCTGCACACCGAGGTGGAGAGGCCGACCTGAGATGGACTTCCGCTGACCAACAATCAACATATCCCAGTTGCGTTGCCCATTCTAAAGCCCACCCGTCCCAGCTTTTTGAGCTGTTTTTCGTCTGGCTGGCGTTCACTACGCTCCCAGCGGGCCGGAGTTCCGGGATCAACGTCGATTTGAGCTGCAAACTGCTTCTGACTCATGCCCCGCGTCTTGCGGTGGTGAAGCAATTTCCCGGCGAGATCGTTGCCTTCCGGCAGCGGGTCAAATCCAAGAAACTCAACGATCCCAGCCATGTGACATAGGGCAGGCAGGCTATGCCCCTTCTCCCAATTGACCACCGCATCTCGTCGCAGCCGATTAGTTTCGCAGCGTCAATTTGGAAGAGCTTCAGGTCGAGCCGCCGCTTCCTGATGTGCTCGCCGATGCTTGTTGGAGTCGCTGGATAGTCCTTGACGCGCTTGAGATAGGAGCCTAAACCGTAGCGTGGAACCTGAATTTTGGCCCCGAAAAAGGGCAATGTATCCCTGCCCCTTCGGTTACTACGGCGATCTCAAAAGAGAGTGCCGCTGCGGCCCGGTGGTGATTCAGAAATATCGCCAGCGCATCAGCGGGCCCTTGCTGGATCGCATTGACCTGCATGTCGAGGTTCCGGCGGTGGAATACAAAACGCTTTCATCCACCGATCAGACCGGGGACTCGGAAGTCATTCGCCAGCGCGTGGAGAAAGCCCGTGCCACCCAGCGCGAGCGCTTTGCCAAGGGAAAAGGCGTCCACACCAACAGTGGCATGGGTCCGCGTCTGATTCGGAAGCATTGCGAACTCGACAGCGAAGGCGCGGGCTTCCTTGAGCAGGCGATGACCGGTCAAAACTTCAGCGCCCGCGCGCATGACCGCATTTTGAAAGTCGCGAGAACTCTTTCTGATCTTGAAGGCGGCGAGCGCATCGCGTCCAATCACGTGCTGGAGGCGATCAACTACCGCACACTGGACCGTGCGATGTGGGCATGAGCGGGCGGGTCACTAAATTAGTTTGATTATTTCCAAGAGAATTGAACGGCGCGCGTGATGCCTTTCACCAACCAACCCATGAATATGAAAAACCAACTGCTGGCTATCCTCGCAATCTCCTCATTCGATTCATTGCAAGCCGAACCGGCGCTAACCATTTAACAATCAAAACTTCGCGGTCGTGCGCGATTCCGTAGCGCTGGATTTGAAGCCGGGCGTGAACAGCGTGAATTACTCCGGCGCGACGGCGCAAGTGGAGCCGGAGTCGGTCATTCTGCGTGATGCCACAGGCAAGATCGCGCTGCAAATCTTGGAGCAGAGTTACCGCAACGACCCGGCGGATCAGCAGCTTTTGCTCAAGCTCTTCCAGGGCAAGGAAATCGAGTTCGAGCAACGCACGGAGATGGGCAAGATCAACATTGAGAAAGGCAAGATCATTCGCGGCGGCGACCGCGACGGGCTCACGCCAATCATCGAGGTGGATGGAAAGCTCCGCTTCAGCCTGCCCGGCCAGCCTTTGTTTCCTTCACTCGGTGACAACACCATCTTGCAGCCGACTTTCACCTGGCAACTCCAGACAGCCGCAGCTGCGAAGTTCAATGCGGAACTCGCCTACGTGACGGAAGGCTTCTCCTGGAATGCGGACTACAACCTTGTGATGCCGGAGAAGGGCAACACACTGGACATGGTGGGCTGGGTTTCGGTCAAGAATGAGAGCGGCAAGACCTTTGAGAACGCGAACATCAAGCTCATGGCCGGCGACGTGCAGCGAGTGCAGCGCCAGCATCCAGAAATGCTGTATAAGGCTACCGCAGGCATGGCACCTGCACCTGCCGCCGAGCCACAGGTCACGGAGAAAACATTCGACGAATATCATCTCTACTCCGTCGCCCGTCAGGTCACGCTGCGGGATCGCGAGACCAAGCAGATCGAGTTCGCCCGCGCGCAGGGCGTGAACTCCACGCGCTTCCATGTCTATGACGGATCGGGCATGCCCACTTATGGCGGCATCATGCCCTGGTATGGCGAAGGTGATTACTACGGCGAGAACGGCAACAAAAAAGTCGCCGCCTACGTTGAGTTCAAGAACAGCAAGGAAAACCACATGGGCATGGCTTTGCCGAAAGGCCGTGTCCGTTTTTATCGCGCCGACGGCGAGCAGCTTCAGTTTATCGGTGAAGCGAAGATGGATCACACGCCCAAGGACGAAACGCTGCGTTTCCAGACCGGCAACGCCTTTGACCTTGTCGGCGAACGCAAGCGCACCAACTTCACCAACAACGAACGCCGCAACCAGATGTCGGAGACCTTCGAGATCAAGGTGCGCAACCGCAAGACCGAGCCGACGGAAATCCGCGTGGTCGAGCACATGCTGCACTACGCGAACTGGGAGATCAAAAGCAATGAAGTCCCCTTCAATAAACTCAATGCCCAGACCGCCGAGTTTCGCATCCCGCTCAAGCCCGACGAAGAAAAGGTGCTGACTTATACTGTTCAGTATCGGTGGCAATGTGAAGCGAGCTGGCTGAAACTTCAGCCTGTTGTGGCCCCGCAGATTGACGCATTTCTCCTTCACCTCGCAACCGAGCGCGGGTTGTCGGAGAATTATCAACTGCTGGTGCGGCGGGTGCTGGAGGGTTTCGCGGCGTGGTTCAAGCGCGTCCGCGGGAAAGATGATGTGGCGTCGGTGGTGACGCGGGATGTATCGGACTTTCTCGCGCAACGAAAAGCCGACGGTCTAGCAGCGTCCTCACTCAGGCTGGAAGTCATTGCGTTGAAGATATTCTTCCGCTGGCTCATGGCGCGCGGGTTCCGTGAGGGTGATCCTGCGGAACCAGTGCTGCCGCCGCGTGCCACGCGCTCGCTGCCGGACACCTTGAACGAAAACGAAGTCCGCCGCTTGCTGGAAAGCGTCACTGGCAGTGAACCGCTGGATATTCGCGACCGCGCGATCCTGGAGTTTTTCTATGCGAGCGGCTTGCGAATTAGCGAGGTGGTAAACGCGAAGATGGAAAACCTCAGCATTGAGGAAGGCTGGGTGCGGGTGACGGGCAAGGGAAACAAGACGCGCCTCGTTCCCGTGGGTGAAGCGGCGCGGGATGCGATCACGCACTATCTGGAGGCTGCGCGACCCAAACTGGTCAAGCCGAAGACCCGGAGCTTCATCTTTCTCAATCGCAACGGAGGTCAGCTCACCACGGCGCGGGTGTGGCAGATCGTAAAAAAGCGCGCCGCACTGGCGGGGCTGGATCCGAAGAAGATTCATCCCCATCTGCTGCGGCACAGTTTTGCCACGCATCTGCTCGGTCACGGTGCGGACTTGCGAGTTATTCAAGAGATGCTCGGTCACGCCGACATCGCCACCACGCAAATTTACACGCATGTGGATCAACGCCGGCTGAAGGAGGCGCACCGCAATTTTCATCCGCGCGCTTGAAAGAAGATCGGGGAGAATCCCCGATCGACACACAGGCTTCAAGCCTGTGCCACTTGGAATTCAGCCTAAGCCGCCATGCCACGTTGCCCATTTTCCGGCATCGGCAGAATGACCACGCAAGAGGCGGCGTGATGCGGACAAAAATTCACGCGCTCGAACACCCAGTTCGATTTTCCAAAGACCGGCTCCGCGTGGCCATCGGGCGTGAAGCGGATGCGGATTTCATGCGGCGAGCCATCGAGTCCCGCGCCGGTGGCTTTCAGTGTGGCTTCCTTCACCGTCCACGCTTCCGTAAAGGCGCGTCGGTGAAATGGTTCGGGCAGGGCTAGCCATTGCTCCAGTTCCTCCTGATCGAAGACAATTTCCAGCAGTTCATCCGACGGCTCGTCATCAACGATCCGTTCCACATCCACGCCAATGCCGTCCGCTTCACCGAGCGCGATCAGGGAGCATTCCTCCGAATGCGAAACGCTGAAGTCCAGCCCGGCCGCCAGCGGATGCAGACAGCGCGGCTTGCCATGCTCATCGCATTGCAACGGCACCAGTTGAGGCGGCACGCCGATCTCGCGGCCCAACATGCGCTTGAGTTCCGCGCGCGTTCGATAAGCCAGGGCGCGCTGGTGGGGGTTGTGCAAATGAGCGTAGTGCGCGCGCTCGTCGTGGGTGAGGATGGCGGCGTCGATAGTGCAGACTTCCTCAAGTTCGCGGCCATCCAGCACCCGGCAAAGGATGGAATTAGAATCAGCCGGCTTATCAGGGCTACTGAAGGCCAGCAAAGCCAGCATCATATTGAAGCGCTCGCCGAACGCTTCTGTGGCGCGAGGCGACTTTGTGATCATGGTGGTCTGACAACTGAAGTTGCCTGAGACCGTGGGGGCGGCCTTAGGTATTTCGGTTAGACAACACCGCGCTAAAAGGGTTGAGAAATTCCGGAAATAATTCTGGCCCGCGCGACTCGGCGTTCAAAGCCGCACCGGAATCCCATGCGATGCGAGATGTTGTTTCACATCGCGCACGGTGAATTCGCCGAAGTGAAAAATGCTCGCTGCGAGCACAGCGTCGGCTTTGCCTTCGTTAAGAACCTGCACCATGTGGTCGAGGCTGCCCGCGCCGCCGCTGGCGATGACGGGGATGGTCACGGCCTCGCTGACCGCTTTGTTCAAGGCGATGTCGTATCCTGCTTTCGTGCCGTCGGCGTCCATACTCGTGAGCAGAATTTCTCCGGCTCCGCGCCGGCAGACTTCGCTCGCCCATTCGATGGCGTCGAGTTCCACGCCATCGCGCAGTGCGGGCTTGCGACCGCCGTGGGTGAAGACCGTCCACGAGCCGTGCTCGTTGCGCTTGGCATCAATCGCCACCACGAGACACTGGCAGCCGAAGGCGCTCGCGGCTTCGTCTACCACACCGGGATTGAAGACCGCCGCAGTGTTCACGCTGACCTTGTCCGCGCCCGCGAGCAGCATGGCCCGCATGTCGGCCACGGTGCGGATGCCGCCGCCAACCGTGAGCGGCATGAAGCAGCGCTCGGCTGTGCGCGCCACCACATCAGCCATTGTCTTGCGCTCGTCCGATGACGCCGTGATGTCGAGAAAGACCAGTTCGTCTGCGCCTTGATCGTTGTAAGCAACGGCGCACTCCACGGGATCGCCCGCGTCGCGGATGTCGAGGAACTTGGTGCCTTTGACCACACGACCGTCGTGAACGTCGAGGCAGGGAATGATGCGCTTGGTGAGCATGGAGAATTCGGAGTGCGGAAGTCGGAAGTCGGAATTAGAGTTCGTGCGCGGCAGTGTCGCTGCCGGTTCACATTGTATTTATTCCGCATTTCGCATTTCGCACTCCGAATTTCACATGCCCGCCGCAACTCAGCACGATGGCCTGGTCGCCGACTTCCTCCAGTTCATGGCGGTGGAGTGCTCTGCCTCGCCACGCACACTGGAGAACTACCGTCACGCGCTGGACATGTTCCGCGTGAAGCATCGCGGCTACACTTCATGGGGCGCGCTCACGGCGGATGATTTTCGCCAGTATCTCTTTGAGCGCATGAAGGCGGAGATGGGGCGGGCAACCATCCGGCTGCACTTCGCGGCGTTCCGCTCCTTCTTTAAATTCCTCACGCGTCGCCACGGCTGGGAAAAAAATCCGCTGCTCGAAGTGCAATTGCCGAAGGCGGAGAAGAAGCTTCCGATCGTGCTCACGATTACGCAGGTGGAACAAATGCTCGCGCTGCCGCTGACGGTGCCGAAAGAAAAACAAGCGCCAGTCTGGGCCGGCGAACGCGATGCGGCGATCCTCGAACTCTTTTACAGCACTGGCGTCCGACTCAGTGAACTCGCGGGGTTGAACGTGGACGATGTGGATGTTTACAGCGAGACCATGCGGGTCTTTGGGAAGGGACGGAAAGAAAGGCTCTGTCCCGTCGGCGGACCTGCGGTGCGGGCAGTGCAGAAATACCAAAGCAAACTCGGCGTCTATGACGGCCCGCTTTTCCGCAGCAAGGTGGGCAAGCGCATGACGACGCAAGCCATCAACAACGTGGTCGTGAAATACTGGCGGCTTTCAGGAATGCCCGTGCAGGTCACGCCGCATAAATTCCGCCACAGCTTCGCCACTCATTTGCTGAACAACGGCGCGGACTTGCGCAGCGTGCAGGAGCTGCTCGGCCACGCGAGCCTCAGCACCACGCAGATTTACACGCACGTCACCACGGAGCGGATGAAGCAGGTCTATGACAAGGCGCATCCGCGTGCGTAAGACGGCCGCCCTTGCGTTCTCGAGCCATGACGCGGCGGGCCAATACACTTCATCGTGAGTTCCGGCCGCTTCCAAAAGTATGGCATCTTGTGGCCCGTGTGTTTGACAAACTGAAACACGATCCTCAAGTCATACCCCGCAGAACAAGCCCATGAGGAACCGAGCTTGCCTTTCAACTTGTGCGTTCTCAAAGCGGGATGAAACACGTCTTCGTTGAGCAAAACAAGTGCCGCTTCAATCGCCTCGGCCACGTCGGGTCGTTTGGTTGCCAGCCGCTTCGCCGTTCGGAGAAAAGCCTTCGTTGGCAGTAGCAGCCTTTTCACGCCCGGATGCGTTTCATGATGGAAACGACAGAGGACGCCCGCACGCGCCCGTCGCTGTGCTCTTTGCGGGCCTCTTTGATGGAGGCAATGATCTCCATGCGGCGCCGAGCGTTCACCCGCCGCCTCAGCGTATCGCTGAGCTGCTCCTGCTCGTCGAGAGAGAGCGCCGAGTCCACTTCCAGCATATTCGCGAAGGTTTCCATACCGACATCTTACTGTTGAAATGGGGTAAGCTCAAGTTTTTGCTGGGACTGAGCGATTGAAATTGATGAAGAATCGGCGCAATGACAATGGCGAGAGATTCGCCTCTTATTTTTTCGGAAGCGCCGATGATCAACACGCGCGGCAAACCGGGCACGTCTTCAACTTTAACAAGGCTCGGTTCGCCAGCGGGCTTGGGACTGGCGGCGGATGCGCTCCCGATGAAGAGCGCAAGCAGCCTGTTGAAATAAGTTAAAGTTCCCCCGATTTCGTGGACAAGCAGAGCGCAGAGACCAAAGAAAGAAACACGACCATGCCACGAACTCATCGCAACTATGACAACGGCTTCCGT
>JAYVOH010000027.1:0-40301 GCA_043758025.1 Verrucomicrobiota bacterium | reverse complement strand
ATTCGACACCTCACCCCGGCCCTCTCCCCGGTCGAGGCGGAGAGGGAGTCAAAAGAGGCGGCCAGCGCACGGAGCGGGTGCGCGTGGTGGATTGGGAGTGCCCGGCGAACAACGATTTCCTGCTGGTCAGCCAGATGACCATCACCGGCCCGCTCTACACCTGCCGCCCGGACTTGATTGGCTTCGTCAACGGCCTGCCGCTGGTGGTCATCGAATTCAAGAAGCCTGGCGTGCCCGCGCGCGCGGCGTTCGACGAGAACTTGACGCACTACAAGCAGCAAGTCCCGGCGCTGTTCTGGTTCAACGCGCTGCTCATCGCCTCGAACGGGACGGACAGCCGCGTCGGCTCGCTGACGGCGGATTGGGGGCGGTTCTTCGAGTGGAAGCGCATCGAGCGCGAGGACGAGCCGCGCCGCGTGTCACTGGAAGTGATGATTCGCGGCACGTGCGACCGGACCCGATTGCTCGACCTGGTGGAGAACTTCACCCTGTTCTCGGAGCACAAGGCCGGGCTGGTGAAAATCATCGGGCAGAATCACCAGTTTCTCGGCGTGAACAACGCCATCGCCTCGATGCTCGCCGCGCGCAAGCTGGGGCACGGTCGCGGCGGCGTGTTCTGGCAGACGCAAGGCAGCGGCAAGAGTTTCTCGATGGTATTCTTCGCACAGAAGGTGCTGCGTAAGGTGGCGGGCAACTGGACGTTCGTGGTCGTAACCGACCGCGTGGAGCTGGACGATCAGATTGCCAAGACGTTCAAGGCTACCGGCGCGGTGAGCGAGGCCGAGGGCGACCAATGCCACGCAGCAAGCGGCGCGCATCTACGCGACCTGTTGCGCGGGAATCATCGCTACGTCTTCACGCTGATTCACAAATTCCAGACGCCTGAACTGCTCTGCGACCGGCCCGATGTGATCGTGCTGACGGACGAGGCGCATCGTAGCCAATACGACACGCTGGCATTGAACATGCGCGCCGCGTTGCCCAAGGCGTTGTTCCTCGCGTTCACCGGCACACCGCTCATCGCCGGCGAGGAACGCACCAAGGACGTGTTTGGCGATTACGTTTCCATCTACGACTTCCAGCAGTCCGTCGAGGACGGCGCGACCGTGCCGCTGTTTTACGAGAACCGCACGCCGGAGTTGCAGCTCGTGAACCCGGACCTGAACGAGGACATCTACAACCTCATCGAGGCGGCGGAACTCGACCCCGAACAGGAAGCGAAGCTCGAACGGGAGCTTTCTAGGCAATACCACATCCTCACGCGCGACGACCGGCTGGAGACGGTGGCCCAGGACATCGTGCGACATTTCCTCGGGCGCGGGTTCGTCGGCAAGGCGATGGTGGTGTCCATCGACAAGGCCACCGCGCTCAAGATGCATGACAAGGTGCGGAAGCATTGGGCGGCGGAACGGGAGCGGGTCGAGCGCGAGATCGCGCGGCTCGTCAAGGTGAAGGACCGGACGGACGCCGTCCTGGCTGCGGTGCAGGACATGAATCAACGCCTTGAAGTCATCAAAACGACTGACATGGCGCTAATCGTATCGCCGGGACAGAACGAGATTCCGATGATGAAGAAGCTCGGCCTCGACATTGAGGCCCACCGGAAGCGGATGAACGACGAGTCGTTGGACGAGAAGTTCAAGGACACCGAGGACCCGCTGCGGTTGGTATTCGTCTGCGCCATGTGGCTGACGGGGTTCGACGCGCCGAGCTGCTCGACCGTGTATCTGGACAAGCCGATGCGGAATCACTCGCTCATGCAGACCATCGCGCGGGCGAACCGCGTCTTCCCCGGCAAGCACAGTGGTGTGATTGTAGATTACGCGAACGTGTTTGCCTCTCTCGAGAAGGCACTTGCAATCTACGGAGCTGGCAAGGATGGGAAGAGTCCGGTGAATGAAAAGACGAAGCTCGTTGAAGAACTTCGCAGGTCAGTGGTGGCGGTCACCGCGTTTTGTGAAAAGAAGACCGTCAGTCTGTCCGCCATCGAAGCACTGCCGGCGGGCGGCATGGCGCGACTGCAAATCCTTGATGACGCAGTGAATGCCCTGATTTCACCCGACCCGTTGCGGCGTGAATTCCTTGGACATGAGCGGCTGGTGGGCACGCTTTACACGGCAGTAAAGCCGGACCCAGCCGCATTGGAATTCTCGGGGCGCGTTGCTTGTCTCGGCGCTATTGCCGATGCCATGCGCACCAAACTGAATCCCAATCCCGTGGACATCAGCGAGGTGATGGGTGACATCGCCGAGCTGCTTGATAACTCGATCACGGGTGTTGAAATGCCCGTCAAGGCAGCGCCACTGCTGGACCTGTCGAAGATTGATTTTGAGGCGTTGCGCAGCAAGTTCAAGAAATCAAAGCACAAGAACACCGACCTCGAAGTCCTCAAAGCCACCATCCGGGCCCAATTGGGAAAGCTCATTCGGTTGAACAAGACCCGCGCTGACTTTGTGGAGAAATTTGAGGAACTGATTGAAAGCTACAACACCGGGAGCAGGAACATCGAGCAGCTTTATGATGATCTTGTGAATCTCAGCCGCGGCCTTTCGGATGAACAGCAACGGCATGTGCGCGAAAACATGGCGGAAGAGGAACTTGTCATTTTCGATATACTGACCCGTCCTGCGCCTGAGTTAAGCAGTGAGGAGCGCACGGAGGTGAAAAAAGTCGCCCGCGTGCTTTTGAACCGGCTCAAGGAATTGCTGGTTCTGAATTGGCGGCAGAAATCTAGCGCACGTTCTCAACTGAAGCTGGCGATTGATGACGTGCTTGATACCGGCCTGCCAAGAGCCTACGACAAACAGCTTTACCAGCAGAAATGCTCGGCCTTGTTTGAGCATGTTTATGAGGCGTATCCAGAACGGGACGCGAGTGTGTATTCGTCTGCGGCCTGATGGTCGGGGAGTCGCATCGAGGCGCACAAATTATCGCCAGGCATGGAAATTGCCTGCGCTTGCCAGCTCTGGCAATGTTCACTTCCACACCGGATAACCCTGCACGCAGAGATTGTCGCCGATGGTTTCGTGCCAGACGTCAGTGAGTTCCACGGACATCGCTGACGATGAAAATTCCGTGCCGCCCACGGACATCACGCCGCCACCGCAGATGCGCGGGGCGACATACCAACAGACTTCATCCACGGCCCGCGCTGCGAAGGCCTGCCCCATGAGGCTGCCGCCGCCTTCGAGCAGGACGGTGCTGATTTCCCGGCTGGCCAGTTCGCGCAGGATGTCGGTGAATTCATAATCGCCCTTCAGCACCAGCGTGCGGTCTTTGAACTTATCGGTGAAGACGTGCGCTTTCTTTGGCAGTTTTCCTGAGCGAGTCACGATCACGCGCCACGGTTGTTGTTTGCCGCGCGGAATTTCATTGCCGCGCAAAGTGAGCCGGGGATTGTCCGCGCGCAAAGTTTCCGCGCCGATCACGATGGCGTCGCTACGAACGCGCAATTGCATGGCGTGCTCTCGCGCGGCTTCGCTGGTGATCCAGGGCGATTCACCGGGCGGTCGGGTGATGCGTCCGTCGAGGCTCTGGCCGGATTTCGCAATTACATAGGGCAGACCTTGGGTGATCCATTTCGTGAAGGGTCCGATCAAGCGTTGGCATTCTTCACCCAGAACGCCGCCTTCCACATCGATGCCGGCAGCACGAAGCAGATCATCGGCCGCACCCGCGTGCGCCGGATTCGGATCCTTCGCCCCGTAAGTAACGGAGACGATCCCGGCCTTGATCAGCGCAGTCGTGCAAGGCGGTGTGCGCCCACGAGTCGAGCAGGGTTCCAGCGTTACGAAAGCGGACGCGCCGCGCGTGGAGTGTCCCTTTTTTTTCGCATCACGCAACGCCTCGATCTCTGCGTGCGGCCCACCTGCCTTGCGATGAAATCCTGCGCCGATCAATTTGGTGCCCTTGACCAGAACCGCGCCCACCGGGGGGTTGGGGCTGGTCAGGCCGATGCCCCGCGCTGCCAGCGCCATGGCCTGCGTCATCCAGTGTTCGTCGTCACCACTCATTGATGGAAGATAAACCATGAAGATGACGGGAACACCAGATGGAAAACAAACTTATTGTCATGGTGAGGTGCGCGAAGTGATGGTTAAATCAAAAACGACATGCCGCTGACCACCAAAGAAAAAGCCCGGCTCTACCACGATCTCGGCACAATGCTGAAGTCGGGATTCCATCTGGATCGTGGGGTTGAACTGCTGCTGGGGCAAAGTCCATCGCGCAGCGCGCGGCAATGGCTGGAGGGCTTGCAACGCGGATTACAAGAACAACTCGGCGTTGCCGAAGCTGTGCAGCGACACGCGCCCGGAACCAGCGATTTGGAGATCGGATTGATCGAAGCCGGCGAGCGGGGTGGGCGTCTGGATGAGGCTTGCCAGCATCTGGCGGAATATTTTGAGCTACGGCAGCGCAGCATCAGCAAGGCGATGGGCGCGCTGGTGTATCCCATCATTCTCGCGCATCTCGGTGCTTTGTTTCCCGACATCTCCAAGATTATGCTCGGCGGCGGTCTGAGCGCGGGCTTCACCGGAGTGCCGCTGCGTCTGGCCTGCCTCTGGATACTTTTGATCGCCATCGCAGTGAGCGCGATCATGTTGTCGAGGCTGGCCGGGACATCGCAAAAAGCGGATCGCATTCTGAATCTGCTGCCGCTGGTCGGTTCCATCCGCCGGCACTGGGCGCTGGCCCGCTTCAGTCAGGTGATGCGGACAGGTTTGCTCGCTTCGCTGAAAGTATCCGAAGCCCTACGGCTCGCGGGCGGCGCGACCCAGAGCGCGGTGATGAAAGAGGGCGCGGAATCTGCCGCGCAGAGCGTTGAGGAAGGCGGCGCATTGTCCGGCTCCTTGCGGGTCACGCGAGCTTTTCCGTTTCAATTTAACAACTCTGTCGAAATGGCGGAACACGCGGGCACGCTGGATGTGGAAATGGATCGCTGGGCGACAGCGGAATCGCGGCTGGCAGCGATGGCGCAAGATCGCGCTGCGGAATGGCTCCCACGAATTTTTTATGTTCTGGTGGTCTTGTATGTTGCCTTCCGGGTCGTCAGCATGTTCATGGGTTATTACGGAAAACTTGGCGAAGCCATGGGCGATCTCGATCAGGTGCTGCACCAGTAAGCAACTCGAATTCACAGAACAGGTAATCCTTTCACTCACTGCCGCCCTGTTCAAAAGAACACATTTGACATTTCTCACACGCGCGTTTAACGCAGCGCTTTCCTAACTACTTACTACCATGGCCCGCGCACCCAAAGAATCATCTGAACCCGTGTCCAACAAAATCGCCGAGGCCCGCGCGCGGAACCTCGATCTGGCCATCCAACAGATTCATAAAGACTATGGCGAAGGCTCCATTCTCCGCATGGGCGAGGGCACAACCGTGGATGTCGCCGTCATTCCGACCGGCAATCTTTTGATTGATCAGGCGCTAGGCATCGGCGGTTTCCCGCGCGGTCGTATCGTGGAAGTTTACGGCCCGGAATCATCGGGCAAAACGACACTCACCCTGACCGTCATCGCCCAGGCGCAGAAGGCTGGCGGACTCGCGGCTTTCATTGACGTGGAGCACGCACTCGATCCCGGTTATGCGCGCAAGCTTGGTGTCAAAATGGAAGAGTTACTCGTGTCGCAACCGAGCAGCGGCGAGGAAGCCCTGAGAATTTGCGAAACACTCGTGCGCTCGAATGCGCTGGATGTCGTCGTCATTGACTCCGTGGCCGCGCTCGTGACCCGGCAGGAGCTTGAAGGCGAAATCGGCGATGCCACGGTCGGCGCTCAGGCGCGTCTGATGAGCGCAGCCCTGCGAAAGCTGACCGCAATCATTTCCAAGGCCCGCACCTGCTGCATCTTTACCAATCAGATTCGCGAGAAGGTCGGCGTCATGTTCGGCAATCCCGAAACCACACCCGGCGGCAAGGCGCTCAAATTCTATTCGTCCATGCGCATCGACATCCGCCGCATCGGCGCGATCAAAACTGCCGACGGCACCAACACCGGCAATCGCACGCGCGTCAAAGTGGTGAAGAACAAAATGGCTCCGCCCTACACCGAGGCCGAGTTTGATCTCATGTATAATGAAGGCATCAGCGGCGTCGGCTCCATGCTCGATCTCGCGCTGGAGTATGACATCCTCCAGAAGCGCGGCTCATGGATCAGCTACAAAGGCACCCAGCTCGCGCAAGGTCGCGATGCTTGCAAAGACGCCCTCAAAGCCGACCCCGTTCTCTATGCCGAAGTCGAAGAAACCGTCCGCACCATGCTGGCGGAAAAAGGCGGCACCATCGGCAAACGCGGCGGCGCAGCAGCTGCGGCAGCGGCGGCGGAGAAAGACAAAGAGTAAGCTGATCATTCGGACGATGCGCGTCACTTTAAGGAGCGCGCATTTCATGCCGCTGCTCCGCCAAAGTCTCATGATTAAATGGCGGCGTGTGAACGTGGCCGTGTTGGAAACCAACTCTATCCGCTTCTTGCTTCCCGCCGTGATTGCGCCACGATGCGCGCCCCATGTTTACGCTCCACAAAACCGATCCGCATTCCCGCGCCCGATGCGGGACGCTGGTCACGCCGCATGGGGTGGTGGAGACGCCAGTATTCATGCCGGTGGGCACGCAGGGTTCCGTGAAGGGCGTGCATCCTGATGAATTACGCGCGCTGGGGGCGCAAATCATTCTGGGAAACACTTATCATCTGGCCATTCGGCCCGGCATGGAAATCATGCGCGAGGCGGGCGGGCTGCATAAGTTTGCCAATTGGGACCGGCCCATGCTTACGGACTCGGGTGGCTTCCAGGTTTTTTCGCTGGGAAAAATTCGCAAGATCAAGGAGGAGGGTGTGCATTTCCAGAGCCACCTGGATGGCTCGCCGATGTTTCTCGGGCCGGAGACGGCCATGGAGATTCAGGCGACGCTGGGATCGGACATCGCGATGCTCTTTGATGAATGTCCGCCGCATCCGTGCGAGCGGAGCTACGCCTCGCAGAGTCTTGATCTCACACTCAGATGGGCGCGGCGGTGTCGCGACTGGATTGACAAAAATCAGCCGACCACAGCAGGGAAGCCGCAGATGCACTTCGGCATTGTGCAAGGCTCGGCCTATGCTGATCTTCGCGAGAAAAGCGCGCGGGAATTGGTAGCGATGGGCTTTGACGGTTATGCTGTCGGCGGGGTCAGCGTTGGCGAGCCGGAGCCGGAAATGATGGCGGCGGTGGAGTCCAGCGAGCCGTTCCTGCCGCAAGACAAGCCTCGCTACGCGATGGGCCTGGGGATGCCGCCGCAGCTCATCGAGATGGTCGCGCGCGGCATTGACATGTTCGACTGCGTGCTGCCCACGCGGCTGGCGCGGCACAGCACTGCGTTCACGTCGGAGGGCACCATCAATGTGAAAAACTCCGCCTACTCCCACGACTACCGCGAGCTTGATGAAGACACTCATCCACTCTGCCGCGGCTTCTCCCGCGCCTACATCCGTCATCTGCTGACGGCTCATGAAATCCTGGGTTTACGGTTGATTTCCTTGCACAATCTGCATTTCTATCTGTCCCTCCTGGCTCGCGCGCGGAGCGCCATTGCCGCTGGCGAATTCCGCGAGTTCCGGGCGGACTTCCATTCCAGATACAAAACCAAAGCTGAAACTCCAGAATTATGATTTTTAATCTTCCTTACGTCATCGCCCAAGCCCCGCCTGCTGGCGCACAACCCGGCCTTGGAGGACTGCTCGGCAACCCCATGGTTTTCATGGTACTGATGATGGTTGTGATGTATTTCGTTCTTATCCGCCCGCAACGGAACAAACAGAAACAGGCCGACGTTATGCAGAAAGCTCTCTCGGCAGGTGATGAAGTGATCACCATCGGCGGTGCTCATGGAACGGTGACTTCGATCAAGGAGAAAACCGTCATTGTGCGCATGGTCGAGGGCAAGATTGAATTCGACCGCAGTGCCATCGCCCAGCGCCTTCCCAAAGAAGCGGAAGCTGTGGTCGTGTCTGACAAAAAATGATCCATCGCCCATAACGGCAATCCACCCGCTTCATTACGATTTTTCAAGCCATGCAACTTTCTCCCTCACTTACCTTTCTCTGGGGCTGCGTCCTTCTGTTCCTGCTTTTTTTCTATCTGGGCACTGCCAATCATCGCGGCAAGAAAATCGGCGGCACCTTGCTGACGGTGCTGATGTCACTGTTCTGTATCTGGGCCTTCATGGGCCTGGGCATTAAGAAGGGCATCGACCTTGGCGGCGGATCGGCGTTCACCGTGGAACTCAAAGAAGGAATTGACGACAAAGGCAAGCCCAAGGCCATCACCACCCAGTCCATTCAACAGGCGATCGGCATTTTGGAAAAGCGTTTGAATCCCAACGGTGAAAACGACCTCCTCATGGCCCCGGAGGGCGATAAGCGCATCATGATTCAGATGCCGGGTGTGAAGAAAGAGGACAATGAAAAAGTGCGTGAGAAAATCCAGCAGGTCGCGCATCTCGAATTCCGCATGGTTCATCCCGACAGCGAGGCGGAACTGGCCAGAATCAAGGCCAACGGCGGCGTGGCTGTCGGTTATGTGGAGATGAACCATCAAGAACTTGGCAAAAAAGACAAGGGCACTTCCACGCTGCTGGTAAAAAGCCGGGCGGACATGCTGGGCAATCGCGTGAGTCACGCCGTGGCCAAGATCGATCCGACAGAAGGCTGGGTCATCGGTCTGTATCTCGACAGCCAGGGGTCCAGGGAATTTGATGATATTGCCGCAGCGAACAAGGGACTGCGCATGGCGATCATTCTCGATGGCGTGGTGATTTCCGATCCGGTTTTGAAGTCCGATCACTACGGCGGTTACGCGCAAATTTCTGGTGGCAGCGTTGGCGGTTTCAAACAGGAGGAGGCTATCGCACTCGCAACAGCCCTGGAAAATCCGCTGGAGAACCCCATGGTCATCATCGAAGAAAACAGTGTCTCTGCGGCCTTCGGTGCGGAGACGATCAAGCAGGGCGTGCAAACCGGCATTTGGGGCACCGTTCTCATCGCGCTGTTCATGCTCATCTATTACCGCGTTGCCGGTCTGGTGGCGCTGGTTGGTGTCGTCGTGAACCTCCTCATGATCTTCGGGGCCATGGCCCTCTTCAAGATCACGCTCACCATGCCCGGCATCGCGGGCATCGCCCTCACCGTCGGCATGGGCGTGGATGCGAACGTGCTGATCTACGAACGCTTGCGCGAGGAAATGCGCGCGGGCAAAACGCTCAAGGCGGCGCTGGGTGTCGCCTTTGACAAGGCATTCGCCGCGATCTTCGATGTTCATGTCACCACGCTCATCACTTCCCTGATCCTGTTTTACCTCGCCAGCGGTCTGGTGAAAGGTTTCGCCATCACGCTCATCGTCGGTATTTTCGGCACGCTCTTCGGCGCGCTGATCGTTACCCGCGTGGTCTTCAACTGGTTGATTGATGCCGACAAGCTTCAGCATGTGAAGTTTGCCAGCTTCATTCCTCAGGGCAGTTATGACGTGCTGAAATATTCCAAGATGTTCATCATCGGCTCCTTCGGCCTGGCTGCGATTTCATTGATCGGCTTCGTCATCCGCCCCAACCACGGCATCGGAATTGACTTCCGCGGCGGAGCGATGACGCGTTTCGAGGTCAAGGAAAGTTTTGCCCCGCAGTCCGCTGCCGAGGCTGTCGAGAATGCACTTAAGAAAGCCGGACTCAAGAGCTTCTATGTGCAGGAAAACACCAGCACCTCCGGGCAGCATCTGGTTTCTGTTCGCTCCGAAGAAAGTGACAAGGACATCGTCAAGAACACACTGCCCACAACATTCCCTGGCAAGCTGAACGAAGGGCAGACCACCACCGTTGGTTCCGTCGTCGGCAAGGAACTCGCGCAACGTTCCCTCGTCGCCTACGTCGTCGCGATGATCGCGATTCTGATCTATCTCGCCTTCTTCTATGAGTTCTCCTTCGCGCTGGGCGCGATCATCGCGCTGTTCCATGACTGCATCATCGTCGTGGGTCTGTCGGTGCTCATGGGCCAGGAGCTTTCCATCATTCACATCGGCGCGGTGCTGACCGTGGCCGGTTACTCGATCAACGACACCATCATTGTCTTCGACCGAATCCGGGAAATGATCAAGGCCAAGGGCGGCACCGGAAAGATTCGCGACATCATGAACGAAGCCATCTCCATCACGCTGAGCCGGACCTTGCTGACCAGCCTCACGGCCCTGGTGCCGATGGTGGCGCTCTACTTCTTCGGCGGACCTTCCATGAAGGAGTTCTCGCTGCCCATCCTCATCGGCATCATCGTCGGCACCTACTCGTCCATCTACATCGCCAGCCCGCTGGTGCTCTGGTATGCGCGCAAGACTGGCAAGAGCCTGCACCGTCAGGTGCTCGACACCGTTGAACGCGAAGCCAAGCAAGACAAACCTGTTGCGACGGCGTGAAGCGTTCACTCAATGAAAAAGCTCAGGGATTATCAAGACCGCCCTGTGCGGCTCACGGACGAGCGGCTGGCTCATATCCTCGATCAAATGGGTTTGTGTGGTGGTAAAGCATTCTACAGATGACGCCTTCGTTTTGACGGCGTATCTTACCGACAAGCCAAAAAAAGGAGAACAACTATGGCCGAAAAAGTAAAAGTATGGTTCGATGCCGAGGGCGACTTTTTGGAAGTCCGCTTTTCCGATGCCCCCGGCTACATGAAGGCTGCTGCCAATGACGCCGTGATGGAGCGATTGGACGAAAACGGTCGCGTCATCGGATTCTCCATCACGCAGGTCAGCAACCTCACCAAACAAAAACCGCTCGAAGCAGAATTGCTGCCCGCCTGAGAGATTCAATATCCCGCCATGTCCAGCAGTCTCGGCACACTTTTCCGCGTCAGCACCTTCGGCGAGTCGCACGGCGCGGCCATTGGCTGCATCGTGGACGGATGTCCACCGCGCATTCCGCTGACTGCGGACGACATTCAGCTTGAACTGGACCGCCGCCGTCCGGGTCAGAGCAAGATCGTCACGCAGCGCAAAGAGGCCGACCACGCCGAGATTCTCTCTGGCGTGCTCGATGGCGTCACGCTCGGCACCAGCATTGGCATCATCGTTTCCAACGAAGACCAGCGTTCCGATGCCTATAAAGAGATGGAAACGGCCTATCGTCCCTCGCACGCCGATTACACTTACGATGCCAAGTATGGCATCCGCGCCGTTGCGGGCGGGGGACGCTCCAGCGCGCGTGAGACCATTGGTCGCGTGGCCGCCGGAGCCATTGCGAAGAAAGTGCTGCAACATTCTTTCCCGGGTTACGAATGCCTCGCCTTTGTCCAGCGCGTGCAAAACATCGAGGCTTCCGAATCCGCAATCCGCAATCCGCAATCCACGATCATTGAGTCCAACATCGTCCGCACTTGCGATCCTGATGCCGCGGGGAAAATGATCGCACTCATCGAGCAGATGCGCAGCGAGGGGAACTCCGTCGGCGGCGTGATCGAGTGCGTTGTGCGCGGAGTTCCGGTTGGATTGGGCGAACCGGTGTTTGACAAACTGGAGGCCGATCTCGCGAAAGCGATGCTGAGTTTGCCTGCGACCAAGGGCTTCGAAATCGGCAGCGGATTCGAGGGAGCCAAGCTTACCGGACTGGAACACAACGACGAATTTTACACGGACAGCACTGGCCGCATCCGCACCAGGACCAATCGCAGCGGTGGCATTCAGGGCGGCATCAGCAACGGCGAAGACATCGTCTTCCGCGTTGCCTTCAAGCCCACGGCCACTGTCTTGCGCGAGCAGAACACTGTCACTAAAACCGGTGAATCAGCCACCATCAAGGCGCGGGGCCGTCACGATCCCTGCGTGCTCCCTCGTGCGGTGCCGATGGTGGAGGCGATGGTGCATCTGGTTATCTGCGATCACTTCCTGCGCCATCGCGCGCAGAACGGGTCGGGCAATTAACATTTAAAAAACAATCGTGTCTATTCAGCGCCGATCGATCGGACTTCGCGCCATCGCCGTAGTTGAAGTGCTCAAGGGCAGTCTCGCCTTCTTCGGCTTTCTCTGGGTGGCATTGGGCCGTGACACTGTTCCTTCACTGATGGCGCGGCTGGTGAAATACGCGCATATCGATCCCGACGGCAGCATCGCGAGTTTTTTCCTTACGCAAGTAACTCACTTCAATCCCATGATGCTGGCCGGGGTGGTTGTAGCTTACATCGCGTTGCGTTTTGTCGAGGCGTATGGCCTCTGGCGCGAGCGGCACTGGGCGGAATGGCTCGCGGCCATCTCGGCGACCATTTACATCCCGCTTGAGGTTCTAGAAATCATCAAACATCCATCATGGCTTCACGTGGTCACATTGGTGGTGAATATCAGCATCGTCAGTTTTCTGACTTTCGTGCTCTGGCGCTCACGCAGCCGCTCTCAGCGGACGGATTCCTGAACAGGCGCGAGCGTAGTCGTAGATGTTCCGCGAAAGGGAACGATCTCCAATCGCTGCGGCCAGATGCGGAGCGTGACCGCACCAGTTTCCGCCTGATCAATGAGCGATATTTTGCGCGCGATGCACTCGTTGCGGATTCGCGCCGGTAGTTTCTGCCCCTCGGGGAAGGTGTTGTTGGAGCTGATGATGACGCGCGGCTGCGTGGCATTGAGGAATTCCGGCAGCAGCGTCACATCGCTTCCGTGCTGGTTGCGGATGAGCACATCGCAGCGCGCGGAGCCGGCGGGCAATTTTTCAAGGATGTGTTTCTCAGCGAGGAAACCAGCATCGCCGCATAAGAGGATGCGGAATGATCCAGTTTCAAGCCGGATGACAAGGGCCCGGTCGTCAGCGCGGCTGGCGCGCAGGGTGGCGGGCGGATATAAAATTTCTGCGCGAACACCGTTTGTGAAATCCAGATGATCGCCTGCCGACAGTGCCGATGGTTTGATGCCGAGTGCGAAAAGCTTGCGCAGGCTGCCGCTGCGGGAGGCGTTTGTCGTGGATTCCAAGGCTGATAAGAATGTGTGTTCCGGTTTGTAATCGCGCGTGATGGCGGGGGCTGCGCCGATGTGCTCGTAATCCGCATGACTGAGGATCAGTCCTTGCAGCCGGTTCACGGCGGCGTCTTGCAGGTAAGTCCGCGTGAGATGCTCGTAATCCTTCTCGCCGCCGCAATCGATCAGCCAGTGAGAACGATCGACGCGGAGATGATGGGCCGCGCCCCCGGTGTGGAGCCGTAACGTGGTGAGTTCGACCGGCGCGCGCAGGATGAGCGAGGGTTGATCGACAAAAAAATTACCACCGGGAATGGTCGCGAACATCTGGGCGATAACCATGGCACTCCGGGCGAAGAACCAGTTGGCGTTTCCCAACAGCACCGGAGCAAAAGGCACATGCGCGAGGGTGGCCAGAAGCACCAGAACCACCGTGAAGAGAATGAGGAAGGCCACCGGAACCAGCACGAGATTGGCCGCCAAGGCGATGGGGGAGGCCAGATGAAAATGGCGGACGGTGAGAGGCAGGCTTCCGATCCAGGAGGCGGCGGAAATGGAAATCATACCCGCGAGCCAGCGTCGCGCGTGTAATGCAAGGCGCTGCATTTTATTGAGAAGAGTTTCCGGCATGAAGGGATCATGCTCGGTCATCGGGCGCTGCAGGTTGAGCAACGGGCGATTAAGCAGGGCGATGGCCGTGATGACGCTGAACGAGAATTGAAATCCAATGGAGAAGAGCTGGCTGGTGTCATCAATGAGCAGAAGCAACGCCGCCGCGCCCAGGCTGTTGAGCACATCGGAGCGGCGATGCCATAGCTCGCCGCTGAGGAGAACGGCGGCCATGACCGCAGCGCGGATCGTGGAGGGACGAAGTCCGGTGATGAATGCGTAACCAAAGAGCGAGAGGCCGACGATAATGGCCATGGTCGCGCGTGATGCGCCGAGAGGCTTGAGCAAGATCCAGAGAATCCATCCGATGATGCCCACATGCAGGCCGCTGACAGCGAAAATATGCAGGGTGCCGGTCGCTCGGAAGGGTTGCTCCAGTTCCCGCGCATCGGCTTCCGCGCCGCCGAGCACGGTGGCCAGAATGATTTTCCGGGCGTCATCGTCATTGCCCAATCCTGCGCTGAGAGTGACCTGCATCCATTCGCGACAGCGCTGCGCGCCATGGTCCAGCCACGCGATCAGATTCCATGAGTCAACTGCGAGCGGCTGGATGCTTGTGGCCCGAAGTTCGCCGACCATGCCGTGCCGGAGATCTTGGGTGCGTTGATCAAACTGGCCGGGATTGTCCGGCAGCGGAGGCAGCCGGAGCCGGCCTTCAATGCGATAGGCTCCTGGCGCGAGATCCGTATCGCGTTGGTTGTAAAGGTGAAGGCGGGATTTTCCACACCAGGTGAGGCCGTCATAGGGCGCGGCGATTTTTTCAGCGTAGAACATGGCCTGGCCCGGTTCGGTGCCGGGCAGGTCGCGTCGCAAGGGTTTTTCGATACGCCCTTCAGCAACGACGCTCAGTGGTGTTGCTCGTCCGGTGAGCACATGGAAGAGAGGATGGCGGAATGTTGCATCAAGGTTGGCAGAATGTCGGCAGGCGAAAACCACCACGGTAAGAGTGAGTAATCGCGTGAAGGTGGAGCCGCGCCAGGCAAACACCAGCGCGGCGATGCCGGCGCCAAGCCAGAGCCACGTGGGGAGCATCGCGCTGAGTGCATCTGCCAGCGCGATGCCGAAAACTGCCGCCAGTGCCAGCATTGCCAAGGGGCGCGACTGCATGGCTGCTGGCCGCATCATGGCAGTTTTTGTCAGGCAGTTTCCTCGTCAGAGGGCTGTTCCTGGAGTTGCTCCGCAGCCCTGGCGGCTTGCAGGTGCTTGAACTCTGCCTCTTGCAGTTCGGTGATCTTGTGTCTGGCGTTTGCGCTGTGGCGGGTATCAGGGAAGGTTCCGATGATGTGTTCCAGCGTGGCTCGCGCGGCCTCGAAATCGTGCATGTGGGCTTGAATATCGAAGAAACGGAACAGAAGGAAGGCGGCATTGTCCGGGGTCCACTCCTGACTTTGGATCTGTTCGTTCAGGAAGCCCAAGGCTTTGTCCGGCTCATGAAGCTTGTCGGCATAGGTTTTTGCTATTTCGGAAATCGCATGCACGTCATCAGGCTTGCCCTGAAGCAAATTTTTGAATTCCTCGATCGCGCCTTCGTAGTCCCCGGCGGCCATCTTTGCCGCAGCTTTCATGCTTTCGTCCGGGGCGACCTCCTCGCCTGAGGAATACATGACCGTGCCGACAGCGTCGCCAAATTTTGGGAGAATAACAATAACGAAAAAGAACCCCACTACCACAGCCAGCCCCAGGATGGCCGCAAACTGCATCATGGGGTTGCTCTGCCAAGCCTCGGTATGCCATTTAAGCAATACATAAAGCACGGCACCGGCAAAAAGCCCAGTGATGCCGAATTTCAGGAGAACACGCGGACTCATGGTAAATCGTTTTGGGGTAAACTAGCAAGTCACTGAAATGGTATAAAGAACAAAATGAGTGAACCGCGTAACCGATGTAGTAAAAAGTGGTTGGGGCTTGCGCATAGTTGAGAAAAGTGTATTAGAATGGCGAATGTGAAATCAGAATCTTCAGTGGCTTGAGGGGTTCGTATTTTCAATATTCTCACTTTAACAGTAATTTTTAGATTAACGTAAGATTTATCTTGAAATTATCGCTTTTAGAGTGTTAAATTCTAATTATCATGCGGGCATAGCATAGTGGTTAATGCCCCAGTTTTCCAAACTGGATAGACGGGTTCGATTCCCGTTGCCCGCTCCAGGCCTTGTATTTTCAAGGCTGCACAACGCAACAAGCAATGAAAACATCTCAATACATTACAGTGGTTGCATCGGTTGCAGCCGTTTTACTGTCCCCAGCCATTGTGAGAGCTGGTGAGGCTACCGTTTGTGATAAAGTGGCCACACTTGTTCGAGAGGCAGTTGAAAAAGAGCCGCAGAAAGTTCTGGTAATTGTGGAAGACAATATGGTGGCCAACGAAACTTGCGCCTGCGAAATCGTGAAAGCTGCCATTCGTGCTTCGAAGGCGGACGCAGAGTTGATCAAACAGATTGTCAAGACGGCGGTCCATGTCGCCCCGAATCGCGCGGCCTTGATCGCCGAATGCGCTTCAGTTGTGGCACCAGATAATTCCAAGGGAGTGGTGGACACGGTCAAAGGAGTGACGGGCGTGCAGCCGGTGGAACCTGTCACGGAGCCATCGGGCGGTGGAACGGATTATGGATTGATTCCATCGGACATTCGCGGGGTTTATCTGGTCTCCCCATCCACAGGCGGAGTAGCCACAGTCACAACCACGAAGGAAGACAATCCTAGCACGACCAAGAAAAAAGTTAACCATCGCAGACCGCCGCATCACTTGCGACCGCAGTCGCCTTCTGTGGCCACAACGTCGCCGTAAAATGCGGCATGTCCGTTCAAACCCGACCAAACTTACCGTTCAGATTTAACCACACCTGCCAACCACCTATATGAAAGCAGTTGTCTCAACAATAGGAGCCACCCTCCTCCTGGTTTCTGTTTCAGCGCAAGGTCAGGGATTGCTCTCCATCGGGCAACGAACGGACTACAAAGAAAACATCCCGCTGGCGGTGAATATTACCGCTGGGGGTGGCTATGATCACACCACATACGGGTCATCGGCGATCAATGCGGACAATGTGGACTCTGGCTTCATCCAAGGTGGCGTGGGCCTCAGTCATGCATCCAGCAATCATGTCACAAAAACGGTGCTGGGCGCGGACTTCAGCGCGATTCATTATTTGGATGACAGCCGGAACGGCGCGCAGACTTACTACAATGCGCGCGTGAGTTTTGATGTGGAACATGCTTTCAGCCGCAGGCTGGCAGTAAAGAACAATTTCTATTTCGCATACGAAATCGAGCCAGACTACAGCATCGGCGCCACCAGCGGACGCCGCGCCGGACAGTATATGTATGGCTATGACAATTTTTCTGTTAGCTACGCCTGGAGCGAGCGCTTCGCCTCGACCACTGGCTACACCGTCACGGGCATTCATTACAAAGATGATGACCAGGCGGCAATGGAAGATCGATGGTCCCAGATCGTTTCCGAGCAAATCAGTTACAAGCTGAACCGCAATACCAGCCTGGCCGCTGAATACCGCTTTGAATACACGAATTACACCAAAAACAACGGCAGCAACGGTCTTGGCAGCCCGGACTTCAAAGCTCATTACCTATTGGTCGGAGTGGACCAGGCCTGGAGTCCGAAGCTGAGCAGCAGTGTGAGAGCCGGAGCGGAAATCTACGATTCGGACCGCACCAGCCAGACCTCGCCCTACCTGGAGGCCTCCCTTAACTACGGACTTTCCCGAACGAGCAGTTTGAGATGGTATAATCAACTCGGTTACGATGGTTCCAACATCGGCGACTACAATGCGCGCTACGTTTTCCACACGGGAATTATTGCCTCGCAGAAAATTACCGAAAAACTCACAGGCAATGCGGGCATCCATTATGTCCACAGCAATTACAAGGGCAATGACGTGAACCCCTCCACCACCGACAATGAAATCAACGCCTCCGTGGGCATGAACTACAGGCTCTGGAAGAACCTCAGCGTGGATGCCAACTACTCCTATACCACGATCGCCTCGGACATTTCCAGCAGGGAGTATGACCGCCACTACACCACGCTGGGAGTCAACGCCTCATTCTAACCGGCACCCTAACGGGTAATTGCTCTCATGCAATTTGAAGCGCCTGGATCAAGATAGTGGAAGAATAGACAAAATGAAGAAAGGCTTTGATTCGCCCTGATTAATTTACTAGTCTTGATAATTAACATCAACGTCTTTCATGAACCCTGAAAACTTGGAACTCCAGCGTCATGCGCTTGATTACTGGCAGATCGTCAGAAACCGGCTGGGCCTGATCCTCTTTTCATTCCTGCTGGTCTTCACTGCAGCCGCAATTCTGACATACATCATGCCACGGAAATATCGCGGACGCGTTGAGATGGTCATCGAGCGCAATGTTGAGGACGTGCGCGTGGAAGGCCACTCCGCGGAGATAAGCAACATCTTCACCGACAACTTCCTCAAAACCCAGTTCGAGATCATCACCAAACGCAAAACCCTGGACCGGGTGGACGCCAAGCTCGGCCTCCAAAAACGCTGGAATTTGCCCTCTCGCCAGATCACCGTCGCCAAGCTCCTCGCCAATCTCGATTCGCAAAGCAGCATCAAGTCGGACTTCATCAGCGTAGAATACTTCGACGAGGATCCCAAACTGGCCGCAGACATCGCCAATGCCATCGCCGAAAGCTACAAGGAAACACGTCTGGAGGTAGATGGTCTCCGCTCGGGAAACGCCATCGTGCAGCTTACTGCCCAGATAGCCGCCAAGGAGCAGATCACCAGCATTTCCCTTGGCAAGATGATCGAGATCAAACGCAGGCTCGGCATTGTGGAAATGCCCTCCTTCGGCACCCAGCGTGTGGCCGGGCAGGACTACGTCAACACAGTGGATTCATCCACGCTGGTCATCGCGGAGAACGATGTTTACAAACTCCAAAAGGAGATCGGCGACATGACCGCCCAGATTGCACAGTTGCAGAAACTCGAGGGTGATGACCTCATCCGCCAGGCAGGGGAGTTGCGCGTCGAGAACGACACCATAAGAAAACTCGCCCCCATCTATCAGGATTTCCTCATCAAAAAAGAAAGTCTGGCCAGCGAGGGCATCGGTCTCAGCCATCCCAAAATGAAAGGGATGATGGCTGAGCTGGTGCGCACGCGGAAGCTTCTATTGGAAGCCGCCGAGGACTATCAGAAAAATCTCACGATGCGAATTGATATTTCCCGCAACCAGCTTGCGGAAGCGAGGGGCCTCAACAAATCACAGCGCGATAAATCAATCGACAATGATGCGAACCATCAGGAATATCTCAAGGCCAAAAAAGAATGGGAAATCACGGAGATGGAACTCGCCAAACTTAAGGACACCAAGGCACAGAAAGAAATTGACCGACAGATGTCCAAAACTCCCGTCACCATTTATCAGGCTGCGGAACCCGAAATGCGACCTGCCAAACCCAACGTCACCCTCAATCTCGCCCTCGGCGGTGTGGTCGGAATATTCATCGGATTCGGCCTCGCCTTCTTTCTGGAATATCTCGACACCAGTGTGAAAAGCATTGATGAAGTCGAGCGCCAGCTTGGCGTCCCGGTGCTTGCCGTCATACCCAAGAACGTCCCGGTGCTTCATCGGACCAGCGGCGCCAGCCCCGATGCGGAAGCCTACCGCATCTTGCGAACCAACCTCGAGTTCAATCGCAAAAACAAAGAAGCCAATTGTTTCAGCGTCGTCAGCGGCGGTGCGGGCGAAGGTAAAAGCACCACCATGGTCAACCTGGCGTTTGTCTGCGCTCAGGCCGGTTACAACACACTCATCATCGATGCCGACTTGCGCCGCCCGCGCATGCACACCTTCTTTGACATCCCGAACCACCAGGGGCTGAGCACTTATCTTACCACCGCCATGGCCTTGGAAGATGTCGTCGTCCGCACGCCTGTGGAGAACCTCTACTTCATGCCCAGCGGCATCACGCCCTCGGACAGCGCCGGACTGCTGAACTCCAAGCGTTTCACCGACCTCCTTGCAGATGTGAAAAGCCGTTTCGACATTGTCTTGATCGACTCCCCGCCCATCCTCGGTGTCAGCGACGCCAGCGTTCTCGCCGCTGAAGTGGATGCCAGCATCATCGTCGTGCAGCATCGCAAACTTCCGCGTCAGATGCTCTTGCGCGTAAAGCAGGGAGTCGAGAATGTTGGCGGATCCGTGCTCGGTGTCGTTCTCAACCAGGTCGATATCCGCAGCGATGCCGCTTACGGCTACTACACGAGTTACTACAGCTACTACAGTCCGCAGGGCGGCGACAAGCAGGCGGCGAAAAAAGCGCAGTCAAAAAAATCCTCCCCGGAACTATCCTCGCCAGAGGAGGCGGTAGCATCCGTTGCCGATTCCGGCAGTGATGTGTTCTGATTAAAAGCGTTTCACATAAAATCTTTGCGCCATGAAATCCTTTTTGCACTCCTTGTCGTTCATGTTTCTCTGGTTGTCACTGACCAGCCTCCCTGCATTTGCGCAAGGCACGGAACAACTGCTCCGGCCCGGTGACAGCATCATCGTAAGACTTTCCGGTGTCCCGGCTGAGGAGATGGCCGTTGTTTCCAATACCTACGACATCGGAGACTCGGGCACCATCAATCTTCCCTATATCGGCGAGGTTCGCGCAGCTGGAAACCGGCCTTCGCAGTTGCAGAAGAACATTGAGGGTGCCTACAAGAGCGCTGAAATCTTCACCCATCCCACTGTCGGGGTTACTCTGAATAATGCCGGCGGCGGAGGCACGCAGGTCATCTACGTCAGCGGCGAAGTGAAAACTCCTCGAGCCGTGCCGATCGCCCCGAACATGACCATTCACGACGCCATCACATCAGCAGGCGGTCCCACGGACTTTGCCAAGATGAAGTCCGTCAAACATACCCGCAGCGGTGTCACCAGCATTCGTGACCTGAAAAAAGCCGACAATCCCGACGCGCAAATTCCCGCACAACCGGGCGACAAGATTCACGTGCCGCAGTAAGTGGCACAGGCTTTCAGCCTATGTGTCTGCGGGCGTATTGCCCATCCTCACTCCGCCTTCTTTCCCTTAATTAAAAACGTCAGCGCCCCGCCGACGATCAGCAACGTTCCCGCCATGATAAAGGAAGATTTGTAGTCGTCTTTGCTACCTGCCGTCAGCATCTGTTGCGCCCGCGGCAAGACAAACCCACCGACACCCCACGCCGTGAACAACACGCCGTAGTTCATGCCGAAATTCTTCAGGCCCCACAGATCTTTCGCAAAAGACGGAAACAGAGACAGGTTTGCGCCGTAGTTCGCACCTATCAAAGCAGCTAACAGGAGAATCGCGACTCTTGCCCCGCTGGCGGCCGTTATTGAAATCGCCGCAAACATCAGTGCGGCTTGAATTAGAAGCACCAGAGTTAGCGTCCAGCGGCGCCCAATCTTGTCTGAAAGCAATCCAGCCGCGATTCTTCCCGTGGCGTTGCCAACCGCCAGCACCGCCACAGCAACGAATGCAAGGTCGACACCCATGCTTTTCGTTGCCAGTTTGTTTATGCTGCCAATGACCATCAAGCCCGCGCCCGAGCCGATGAAATAGAGCACCCACAGCAGCCAGAACGTCGGAGTTCTAAGCATTTCCGACGGAGAAGCATTCACGGTGTTTGGCCGGCCACCACCCACGGCGGCTGGCCCGCCGCCCACGACATAATCCATCGGTGGATTCAATAGAAATTGTGCCAGCACGATCACTGCTACTGCAAATGCGATGCTGTAAACGCTCATCGCATACGGCACGCTAGTGGCTACGAGATGCTTCGTCAGTGGCGAAAGATAAACAGGGGCCATCCCAAAGCCCGCCACGACCAGACCAGCAATTAATCCAGTCTTTGCAGGTGGAAACCATTTCAAGGCTGGCGGTGTTGCGGAAGAATAACCAAAGCCCATGCCCAGACCAGCAAATACTCCGAAACCGACAACCCATGACCAGTAGCCGGTGTCGCGCGACGCAATGTAAAAACCAGCACCAACCAGCAGCCCGCCGATGCTTGCTGTGAGACGTGGTCCCAGCTTGTCCTGGCAGCGTCCAGCAAGAATCATTGCGAAGGCAAAGACCAGACAACAAACAGCATAGGGATCGTTCAACCGCGCTGGATCCCAACCAAAAGTCTCTTGGATTTTGTCCTTAAAAATACTCCAAGCATACAACACACCCAGCGCGAGGTTGATACCCAGCCCGGCAAAGGTGACGGACCAGCCGCGATTAGCCGATGATAAATGAAGTGAATTTTCCGCTGCCATGACCAGCAGGCTAGAGAATGCAGTTGCTCATGGCAAGAAATGAATCGCAACGTATTGCAAGTATCACTGCGGTGGCCCTGGTCTCCTCGGTGGCCCTGGTCTTTGCGGGGCCTGGGGGGGTGCTGGTGCGCCGGATGCAGTTTCCCCCGGCGTGGTTGCCGGCACAGGAGTCTTGGTTTTTCGTTTGGAGAAAATACCCATCGCGATTCGTGCAATGACACACAGTATCAAGAAGCCTAGGGCAATTTCCATCCATGGCATGGGTTTGACGAAGCGGTTGGATATCAGCGGCCGTTGTGACTGGATGGTCGCCAACGGCCAGCGGTAGCGCACATCGCTGTGCGATTTGTCAAAAAATTCCGAGTTGGTGCTGAC
Organism: Verrucomicrobiota bacterium; assembly: GCA_043758025.1. Taxonomy (GTDB): domain Bacteria; phylum Verrucomicrobiota; class Verrucomicrobiia; order Verrucomicrobiales; family Verrucomicrobiaceae; genus VFKE01. Next base: position 18,014 of record JAYVOH010000027.1, on the reverse strand, counting down.
CACTTCCACTGGCGTGTTAAAATGCATTTTGTAAACGGCATATTTATCCAAGGGCAGGCTCATGCTGGGCTGGCCTTCCCCCAGCTTGCGCTCCACCACCATGTTGCCGTTTTCTTTTTTGATGTTGAAAACACCAATGAGCAACGCGGCGGGCGCGTTCCCTTCTGCGGCGGCGGAGAGTTTTTGCAGCGAGGAAAACGACACTTCAAACGTGGCCACCGGGAAGCGTCCTTCCGTGATGCTGTAGCTGTTGAGTTTCACGCCGTTGAGGCTGGAGAATCGTTCGCGGATTTTACCCTCGGCAAATTCTTCGCGCACGGAATCGAATTTGGTCACCAAAATATCCGGCAGTTTCACCGTCACCTTCGCCGACCCGGAAAGATCAGCATGGATGATCATTTCCTCGTCATAAAGCTCCAGGCAGGAGGTGAGCATCGCGCACATGAGCGCGAGTAGAATGATAGCTGCGCGACGCAAAGTAATGGTCATGACTTGGAAAAGCGCGGATGAGCGCATGAGTCAAGCAGGAACGCATGGTTGACAGAACGGGAGTCGCTCATTGATTGCGCCCCGAATGAAGTCAGCCGAACGAATCTCCCACATCCGCGCCGCCATGCCGGAAGGGGGCATGTTTCGCGACAAGGATTGGCTTGCTTCTCCCCGAGCGTTTCCGGTCAATCGCGAACTGGTTGAAAAACTTCGCGTCCTCGGCACAGCATTGCTCGCCTTTCAAAAAGCCTGCAACGCGCTTTATCACCGCAGCGTCGCGGGCGAGCACGCATGGGTCGCGAATCTTCTCGATCAAGGCAAGCCGGAGCGCATGGTCGCTCTGGGTCGCAATCCGCGCTGGATCGATGCCCTGCCGCGTGTAATTCGCCCCGATCTCATCATCACAGAAACGGGCATCAGCATCGCAGAACTGGATTCATTGCCCGGCGGCATCGGATTGACCGGTTGGCTTGGCGAAACATATGCGGCACTCGGCGAAGACATCCTCGGTGGCACCCGTGGTATGATCGACGGATTTTCCAAAGCCTATCCGCAGCACGATCTGCTCATCTCGCGCGAATCCGGCGACTACCAGCCGGAGATGGAATGGCTCGCAGAGAAACTCAATGCACTCGAAGGTGGCGCGCGCAAGGTGATCAATCCTTGGAACATCGAGCCATACGAACTGGCGGGCCGCGACATCTACCGCTTCTTCGAGTTATGGGACGTGGACAACGTCGAGCACGTCACAGCCTTGCTCATGATGGCCGAAAGGGGTGAGCTTAATTTTACACCGCCCTTAAAGCCCTATCTGGAGGAGAAGCTCTGGCTCGCCTTGTTCTGGTCGCCGCAACTGCGGGACTACTGGGACTCAACGCTCAGCGTGGAGCATCTCGCACTGCTGCGCGAGTGCATTGCTTACGGCTGGGTGCTTGATCCGGTAAATCTGCCCTTGATCGCCGAGTGGCCACGGCTGGGCATCCATGACTGGAACGAGATGAAAAAATTCGGCAACAAAGAGCGCGAGCTGGTCATCAAAGTCAGCGGGTGGTCTGACCAGGCATGGGGCTCGCGCGGTGTCAGTATAGGGCACGACCTCTCGCTCGATGAATGGGGCGCGGTGATCGATGACGCGTTGGCAAGCTTTCCGCGCAATCCCCATCTCATGCAGCGTTTCGCCCGGGCGAAGGTGATTGCGCATCCGGTCTGGAATGAAGATAAGCAGGCGGAGGTCATGATGCAGGGGCGCGTGCGCCTGTGCCCGTATTATTTCTGTGGGCCGTCTGTGTCAGACGGCGGAGAAGCGAAGCTCGGAGGCGCGCTGGCGACGATAGTTCCTGTGGACAAGAAGCTCCTCCACGGCATGAAGGACGCGGCGATGTTGCCGTGTTCCATCAATTCTGTGTAGGGCAAGCGCTCCGTTTGCCGTAATTTCCGAAGTCAGGGCAGGCGGAGCGCCCGCCCTACAATTTCATTGCCTCCCAGATCAATTTTACCGTCAACGCCAACACCACCGCGAGAAACACCGGCCGGATAAATTTCGCGCCGTGCCTGATGACAAAGCCGGAGCCGAGTTGCGCGCCGATGAGCTGCCCGGCGATCATGGCCGCGCCCGCGCCAAAGTTCACCGCGCCTTGCGGGAGAAACACCGCAAGCGATCCCAGATTGCTCGCGAGGTTCGCGGCTTTTGTATAGCCCGTCGCTTCCCGCAGCCCCAACCCCAGCAGCGTGACACAGGCCATCGTCCAGAACGAACCCGCGCCGGGCCCGAAGAAGCCGTCGTAGAAACCGAGCAGGCCACCGAAGGACAAGGCGAACACGACCGGCGCGATCCGGGTGCGACCTGGATGCAGACCGAAGCGCGGATGCAGCGCTGTATAAATCGCGACGGCGGCAAGCATCCACGGGATGATTTTCTTCAGTGCGTCATTGCTGACATAGCTTACGTGATGCGAGCCGCCCGCCGAGGCGATGAACGAGCACGCGGCCGCGAGCCAGAGCCACGGAGTCCGCATCAATCCGGCGCGCGCGTAACGGAAGACGGCGAGACCGGTGCCGCAGGCGGATTGAAATTTGTTCGTGCCCAGTGCCATCTGCGGCGGCAACCCGCAAGCCAGCAGCGCGGGCAACGTGATGAGTCCGCCACCGCCGGCGATAGCATCGATGAACCCACCCGCCAGTCCGGCGAGGAAGAGGAGGGTGAGGGTGGAGGCGTGCATCAAATTGAATTGTAGGGCAAGCGCTCCGCTTGCCGAAGCATCTGGAACATCCAAAAGAGGGCAGGCGGAGCGCCCGCCCTACAGCTTCGGCGCCTTCGGCTTGATGGGGGCCATCTGGCCGGAGACGATGCCGTGGGCTTTGGTGGGGCGTTTGTAGATTTTGTCACCGCAGGCGATGAAGAGTTCGCCGAGGTCCTTGCCGCCGAAGCAGATGTCGTGGGGCTGCTGCGGGGTGGGGATGATGAAATTCACGCGGCCGGCTTGGTCGCAGACCTGGATGCCGAGCGCGGTGGCGACGTAGAGCCAGCCGTTGGTGTCCACGCAGAGGCCGCGGGCAAAAGCCCCACTATGCGAAAAGGGATTCATCTGAAGTTCAGAAAATTGTTGTCCGTGTCTGACGGTGTGATCTGGAGAAATCTGGAAGTTCCAAAGATAATCGCCGCCAGCGGCGAACAATTGAGTTTGATCAGGCGACAGTGTTGTTGCCACAAACCAAGCGATCTCCTCCGTCTTCAATTCTCCACGAAAAATTGTTTTCCCAGCTGCATTCAAAGCATACATCCCCGGCTGATAGTATTTTGGCCAGTCAATCGAAGTGTTTGGCTGCGCATATACACTTCCGTCAGCCGCAACTGTGGGCGTAAGAATTTGTTCTGAAGAAAACTCTTTCAGCTCCCCGTCTTTTGCGACGACGAGCCCTTTGTTGTCTCTTGAATAGCAACTGACCAAGACTTCGCCGTTGGGTAGAATTGCGGGCTTAGAGCCTCCCAAAAACAGCCCTTGGTAGCTTTCCAATCCGCCGCTCCCTTTTATTTTAAGAATCTGTTCTTCGTTAGTTGGTTCAGCAGATTTGACCGCACGCCACTGGAGCAGCGGGGTGCGCAGAACCGCCGCAGGTGTTGATTGGCAGCGAGCTATCACGAAAATGTCACCTTGAATGTTGGCACATAGGCCACCAAACCTAAAACTTTCGTCTGCGACGTGGACTTTCTCCCACTTACCATCCCCGATCACCTCATGCCCTCTCCACTTCGACTCGCCACGCGGGTTCACTTTGATCTCCTTCGCGGTGTCGTAATCGCGCCAGAGCCAGCGGAGGACGTCGGGGAAGATGGCGGTGGCGTGCTTGGAGTTGTGGCCGCCTTCGCCCCATGTGTGGTTCACATCGTAGCCGGCCCACGTTAAGGAGCGTTCCATCATCTGATTGGCCATCCACCAGTCGCCGCAGTAGAGGTCGTTGTCGTGCTCGCCGCTCTGGAGGAAGACGCGCAAGGGCTTGGGCTCGACCTTGCGGATGAGGACGGGGAGCTGGTCGGCGCCGCGGATGCCGACGTAGGTGCCGACGCCGGTGAAGACGCGCCGGATGCGGTCGGGTCGATGCCAGGCGACCATGAAGGCGCAGATGCCGCCGGAGCTGTTGCCGGCGATGGCGGCGTCGTTGGGGTCGGTGCTGAGTGCCAGCTCGTGCTTCTTTTGGATGGCGGGGAGGAATTCGTCGAGGAGGAAGCGGCTGTAGGTATCGGTGACACTGTCGTATTCGTAGCTGCGGTTGTAGCGCGGAAGGGCGTTGGGGTTGGCCGCGGGGACGACGCCGGGCTTGATGAAGATCCCGATGAGCGGGGGGATTTGCTTCTTGGCGATGAGGTTGTCGAAGACGACGGGGGCGTTGTAGATGACGCCGTCTTGGAAGACCATGAAGGGCGAGGGCTTGTCCTTCGCGAATCCTGCGGGCAGATAGATCGTGTATTCGCGCTCGGTGCCGGGGAAGACTGAGCCTTCCTTCGCGGTGTAACTGCCTTTGATCAGTTCGCCTTGTGGGATGTTGGGCTGGACCTTCGAATCTTCCGTGAGGGGGAATTCAGGCTCGGCAGCAAATGCTTTGAGGACGAGTCCGATTACGAGAGGGATCAGAGTGGCGCGCATGGTGTGCATAACGAGCGGGAGCCGGGCGGAATCGCAATCAAAATCGCAGCCGCCGTGCCTGGAGTCGGGAAAGCGCTTGGATGGCTGCTTGCAATCTGCGGCCTACCGTGTCCATATTTAAGTTCTCACCCGTTTTGCCCGCGCCCGCTTACCATGACCAAGCTTTCCAGCTTCCTCGTTTTCGCCTTTGGGATTTTTGTCATCGTGGCCATCGTCGTGATGTCCTTCAGGCAAACGACGCCCTCGTCCGGGCAGTCATCCGGTGAGGCGAAGACGGAGCTGCCTCAGAGCAACATGCCGCCGCTGGAACTGGGATCACGCGACCAGTTTATGCGGGATGTCGACAAGATGATTGCCACGGGAGGGCTGGCTGCGGTGCGGGATTTTTTGGAAGCGGAGCTGGTGCCAGGTCGGGTGGTGATCTATGGCAGAACGGCAGCAGGGGATACGCCCCGGACTTATCGTTTGATTGATCGAGAGATGCGCCGCTGCGACCAGGGTGGGGCGACATTACTCGACAAACCACCGGTTCTGGCTCGCGCCTCCGCGATGTTGCGAATTGACGACAATGGAAGAATCGAGAACTGGCAACGACTGGAGTCACGCCAGCCTTTCTCAATCACTGTCTGGTGGAGCGACGCTGTGAAATGAGTCGCAAGAAAATATTTCGAACAGGCATCCCTTCTTGTGCTACAAATACATTAGTGAAATCACGTCTGTTGGCACTAGCTTTGGCGCTCCTGATAGGAACTCCTGTTTGCGTGTGCTGCGTGCAGGCTGAGGCTTCGGTGAAAAAAGTAGCCCGAAGCTGCTGCGAATCCAAGAAGGCAGATGAGAGTTCCTCGCAAGGAAGCAAGCATAAATCCTGCCCCTGCTCTGGAAGCATGATTCAGCGTGACCTTGCGAAAAATTCTGTCGATGTTCCGCCCGTTACACTTATGGCACCGATGGTGCTGGAGTTGGTTGAATTTGTCTCGCATGTGATTCCGGTCCAATCCGGCCATGTCACACTGTGCAATGACACCGGGCCGCCGCATGATCGGACGCCCATTTATTTGAGGCAGCACGCGCTGCTGCTATGAGATACAACTACGCGCCTTAGGCGTGTTGGGTTATGCGCGAAATTCTCGCGCAAATCAGGACGGCATTTTATCTGCCTTGGTTCACCCTCGCGCCCTCGTGTCGTCGATACTGTATTTTTGACCTTCACGGTCTGGCAGTGCCTGCCTGTCGAGCCGTGTCAACCAACCGCAGGTAAGGCAAATAAAAATCAGAAAACAAAACATACCATGAAAACTATTAAACTCGCCCTCGCCGCCCTCGCCCTCGCCGCCATCCCAATCTTTGCTGCCGATAAGGCCAACAAAGCATGTGACAAATGCTGCAAAGACAAGGGCAAGGAGTGCGCCACATGCTGCAAAGATGCCGGCAAAGAATGCGGCAAAGACTGCTGCGTAATGAAAGAAGCAAAAACCAAGTAAGCCTCAGGCTCGATAACCGCCGTCATCCTCGCGGGTGACGGCGGCATCCCGCCATCAAACCCCCAACTCGAAATCCCATTCATGAAAACTATCGCTACCCTCATCATCGCTTTGACGTCCTATGCCACCTTTAGTTTCGCCGCAGATGCCAAGCCCAAACCCTATCCGCTCACAACCTGCATCATCTCGGGTGATAAACTCGGCGAGATGGGCAAGCCCGCCGTGCTGGTAGTCGAAGATCAGGAAGTCCAATTCTGCTGCAAGAGCTGCATCAAGGACTTCAACAAGGATCCCAAGAAATACCTCAAGGAAATCGCCGAGAAGGCCAAGAAGTAATTGAATCATGAACCGCATCGTCGCCATCGCGCTCACGCTCATCATCGGCAGTCCGAACTGCTGGTGTTGTTTTGGTGCGCACGCGGCGGTTGATGCGGCTCCCAAAACCAGTTGCTGCGCACCTGCTGGAAGCACAACTGGCAACTGCCCCATGAAGCAGGGTGGCGACAGCACTCCAAGCTCTGGGAAATCGTGCGCCTGCGATTCCGCCAAGGTGGCGCGAGAGGTCGCGAGCAGCGATTTCGTGGTGCCGGTCGTTCCCACTGTATTCGCGATTGTTCCCCCGCTGGAATTCGTGTTTGATTGCGATTCGCTATCTTATTCCGCTTTGGACCGAGGGATGTCCCATGCGCCGCCGGGTCACACGCGGCCCATCTTCGAGCGCGATTGCGCACTTCGCTTGTGATTTGAGCACGACGGCGCGCCGGTGGCGCGGACTGATTCCGTTGCTGCATCGCGTCGTATTTCTGCTCATGGCCGCGCCTGTGTGCGCGTCCGTTTTCACACTTTCCCAATCACCCTGTTTCCAATTCCGATCCGCTTATGAAAACCATCCTTGTTTTACTTTTCGCATCCGCCACGGCCGTTGCGGGCTGGTTTGCCGCGAAAGATGACTGGCTCAGTTTTTTCCATCCGGCAAAATCCGCCGCTCAACCCGGCGAACGCAAAATCCTCTACTACCAGAGTGCGATGCACCCCTGGATCAAATCGGACAAGCCTGGTAAATGCACCATCTGCGGCATGAATCTCGCGCCAGTTTTCGTAGGTGACAAGGGCTTCGCTACCGGGCCCGGCACGCTTGGGATTGAAGCTTAGCGATGTGATGGACATCATCGAAACCGGCATCGGCGGCAAAAATGTTTCGATGACAATTATGGGCCGCGAGCGCTTTCCCATTCAGGTGCGCCTCGAACGACAAGAACGCAATGACACCGAGAATCTTCCGGGGCTGCTCATCAATGCGCCCGGCGGCAAGACGGTGCCGCTAGGCCAAGTCGCCACGTTCAAGCGTGTGATCGGCCCCAGTGAACTCGCGAGCGAAACGGACGCTTGCGCACCTATGTGCAGGCGAATGTGCAGGGCCGCGACCTCGGAAGCTTCGTTGAAGAAGTGCGTCAGCGCGTCAAAGAAGGCATCACACTGCCACCGGGCGTGACCATTGAATACAGCGGGCAATACGAACAGCTTCTCGAAAGCAACCGCACGCTGAAGGTTATGTTTCCCGCGGTGCTGCTCACGATTTTTCTTCTGCTCTATCTCGTCTATCACAGTGCCCTTGAAGCAGCGCATGTAATTCTCGCAGTGCCCTTTGCCTTGAGTGGTGGCGTGTTTTTGCAATGGCTGCTCGGTTATAATTTCAGCGTGGCAGTTTGGGTTGGTTACATCAGCCTCTTCGGTATCGCCATTCAGACCGGCATCGTCATGGTCGTGTATCTGGAAGAAATGTGGGAGAAAAAGAAACACGATCTCGCTGCGCAAGGCCGCAAACCTGACTGGAACGATTTGCTGGAGGCCGTGCAGGATGGCGCGCGTTTACGCTTGCGTCCCAAGGTCATGACCGTGGCCACGACGGTAGCCAGTCTGCTGCCGATCATGTGGAGCGACCGGGTCGGCAACGAAGTGATGATGCCGCTCGCTGCGCCAGTCATCGGAGGAATGCTCAGTAGCCTCGTTCACATCCTTGTGGTCACGCCGGTGATTTTCGCGTGGCTGAGGCGACGAGAACTTGCGAAGCTCCAGGACGAAGAGCCGGATGTTACTTCTTCTCCGCTTTGGCGGTTAGCTCCGCCAGCTTGTGCTTGAACTTCTCGATCTTGGGTTTGGCCACGGAGCAGACGTAACCTTGATTCGGATTGCTGTTCACGAAGTTCTGGTGGTAGTCCTCGGCAGGATAGAATTTCTTCAGGGGCGTGATCTCGGTGACGATGGCGTTATTGAATTCCTTTTGATGTTCAGCCAGTGAGGCGGCGGCGGTTTTTTTCTGCTCATCGCTTGTGGTGAAAATCGCCGAGCGATATTGCGTGCCGCTGTCATGACCTTGACGATTCAGTGTGGTCGGATCGTGCATATACCAGAAAAGATCCACCAGTTCGCGATACGAAACTATTGCGGGATCGAATGTCACCTGCACCACCTCGGCATGTCCGGTGCTGCCATTGCAGACCATTTCATAAGTGGGATTTTCCACATGCCCGCCAGCATAACCGCTCTGCACTTTGCTTACGCCGGGAATGATCTGGAACGTTCCTTCCACGCACCAGAAGCAGCCGCCACCGAAGACAGCGGTTTCAGCTTTTTCATTGGCGGCGGACAGTGTGATGGCAGACATAAGAGCGGCAAGCAGGATGGTTTTCATGAATGTGCAAGATAAGACAGAGCACAGCCGCTGGTGTTCAGCAAGAACTCACGCGAGATGTAATTTCCTCGCATAATCGTCTGGGATGCGCTTCATTTCCCGGCAACCATGGAACTCATCCAAGCGTTCATCGTCCTGATCGACATCAGCGGATACACCAAGTTCATCCACAAGCACCGGGTGAGCCTTATCCACGCGGAGCGCATCATCACCGAGTTGCTGGAGAGCGTGATCGATGCCAGCGAGCACCCCCTGATCTTGAACAAGCTTCAGGGTGACGCCGCGCTTTTTTACGCGCGCTCGGACGGACGGCGTGAGACAGCGCGCGAGGTGATCGGGCAGATGCAGCGATTTTTTGCTGCCTTTGCGGAACGGGAAAAGATGCTGGTCAGCGAATGCGGACTCTGCTCATGCGATGCGTGCCTCAGCGCAGGGCAGTTGAAGTTGAAAGTGATCGCCCATCATGGCGAAGTTGCGGTGAAACAGATCAAGCAGTTCGAGGAGATCGCCGGTTCCGATGTGATCCTGGCGCACCGACTTTTGAAAAACACCGTCAAAGGAGGGGAATATCTTATGCTGAGCAAGGCACTGCACGACCTATCTGGTGGTATGGATGGGCGGGAGCCGGAACTTCGCAGAGAGCATTGCGAGGGCATCGGCGAGGTGGAGGTGATGGTTTATTATCCCGCAGGCGCGGCTAGGGAAACCCCCAGCGCGAAGACGTCGCTTTGGGACAAGATGCGCATGGCCGCAAAGATGGAGTTCTATCTCATGAAGCGTTTGTTTGCAGGACCGGCAAAGGAATATGCGAATCTCAAAGAATCGCAGGAGGGTTGAGGGGCGAGGAATGGCCGTGGTGATGCGAAGTCTTTGACCTCTCACAATAAGATCGTAAATTCTCGTCATGACCGCGACACAAGTCATTGCCGAAATCAAAGCGCTTCCACCTCAGGACAAGGAGGAAGTGCTTCGTTTCACACGCACTCTTGAAACGGGCCGCATGCTATCAGGCAAGCAACTCGGGGTTCTGGGTGAAGAACTCGCGAATGCGACTGACGATCAGGAAGCACTGAGATTGCGGGAAGAAATCACTACAGGATTCTACGGCTCGAAGTGAGATGCCTAAAGTCCGGCGTCGCAGTCTCCCACCTGCGCTGTTCCGGCACTTGCTGGACCGCGTGCAGGATCGCAGCTCGGCCTGCTGGCCGAATGGCTTGACTGCGAACTGGAAGTTCCCGTCGGTCCGTGGTTCAAGAGGTTCCCCGGCATGATCGTTTGCGGCGATGGGGAACTGATCAAAACATTCTTGGTTCCGGGTCAGGTGCCGTTTGGTGAGGAAGTAAGATAATGTCCTGCGCGAGGAATTCCTCGAAGTTGGCCAACGCTGGGGGTTTATTCCGTAGTAGTGGGCACGGCGAACAATGCAGAAGCCCGATGCCGCAGGCATCAAAGCCAGTAGCCGGGGGTCGAGCGAGGAACGAGCGAATACCCCCGGAACCGAGAAAAAAATGAACCGACCCCGGCAGGGGTCGAAGCCGACGTGGATGCGAATGTCGCGACAGCTTTCGTGAACGGCTTGCATCCCTCCGGGATGCGGAAAATTCTCCATTCGTGACCGGGGGTGTCGCTTCGCTCAACCCCCGGCTACTACGCTGCGATGCCGATGGCATCGCAAAAGCAGCTCTCCTAAACCACCCAACGCCGGGGACTAAATCCGCGGGGTGGTGATGGGTTCGCTAACGATGAGCGTGCATGTGAAGCACGTTATCGCCCAACCGTTACAAATAATTCTTCCTCGCCATCGTCCACGAATCGGGCAGCCCTGTAAGCCATTTTGTATTCCAGCGACATCTTATTAAGGTGAACCTTGGGAACACGTTTTCCCGTAGAGCGATCCACAACATTTATTCCGGATTTTACATATCGCTCCCAAGCGTAAGCCTCCTCAAATTCGTGCAGCTTACTATGTTCTTCCGTGGTCACAATGCAACCTTCGGAGAGATGAAGGGCAGACTCCACCGCCATCGTCCGTCGCACAACAATCCAAAGTCCAGCGCGGGGAACGACGTGTTCGTGTATCAATGATTTCCTCGGAGCCAATAGTGCGCTTTCCGTGCAGTATTTTGTATTGAATTTCCCATTTCGCTCCGACACGAGCCAGCAAGCGGCATTGAAGAGTTTTCTCTTCACGGTCAGTGGAGCGCCAGTTCGAAAAACAGCTTCAATCGCCGAGATAGCTCCACGCAGAACATTCGCTGCCTCTTTTCGTTCGAAAAATGTAGTTTCGCTGAGTTGTTTCATAAAAGACTTCAGTCTACACAAACTCCCCCATCTCATATAGCTTCGGATCGCGCGCTGGAACCTTGAGCCCCGCCTTGATCTTCTTGACAGTGGCGGCAAACAAATCGGCCCCGCCTTCAGCGCCTTCCTCGCCGCCGAGGTCGCCGAATTCTTCTTCGAGCTTTTCGGGGTCTTCGCCTGCTTCCAGCCGCCGGACCATCTCGCGCATTTCCGGTGGTGTTTTGTCGCCGAGAGCGTCAGTCATCTTGCGCATGAGGCGGCCCATCTGGCGCGGGTCGGGATTGGCTTCGTCCATGCCGGACATCTCGCGTTCCATGTCGGCCATGAAGGATTCCATTTTGGATTCATCGATGCCCGCGAAGGGATCGTCCGCTGACTCCTCCTTCGCGCCGCGCAGAAAGGCGAAGCGGGAGACGCGCTTCTCCATGCGGAACGCAGGGTTATCCGGGCAGCGCGGCGTCTTGTCCCTGGTCGCGTTACTGCGCGAGAAGAACGAGTAAATTTTGTGATTGTCCGGACAGTAGAATTCGAGGATCGGCATGATGAGTTGCAGTGCTTGCACAAAACACGCGGCCAGCTAGGATTGCAACTTCATGCGCCAGTTCGATTGCCCCCAATGCGGTGCTCCCGTGGTGTTTCAGAGTGCCACGGCGGAAGCTTCGGTCTGCGCCCATTGCCAGAGCGTGATGGTGCGGCGCGATGTAAATGTGGAGGCCATCGGCCAGCTCGCGGTGCTGCCGCCGGATATGTCGCCACTGCAAATCGGTGCGCGCGGCGAGATGGACGGGCTGGCTTTTACGCTGCTCGGTCGCACGCGAGTGAAGTGGTCGGATGGAAGCTGGAGCGAGTGGTTCGTGGAATACGCCGATCACACACGCGGCTGGGTGGGTGAGGCGCAGGGCTTTTTCATGGTGTTGCGGGAGACGGCTTTGCAATCTGAAATCGCTCTACGACAGGATCAGTTCAAAGCCGACAACAAGATTCAGATCAACGGCATGAACTATCGCGTAACCGACGCGAAACCCGTGACCTGTCTCGGTGGCGAAGGTGAGCTGCCCGATCCTGTGGTCACTGGCGAGGAATGGGGGTCGATTGATCTGGAACGATCCGACGGCTTGGTGGCCACACTGGAAAAGACCACTGATGGCTGGCGATTCTTTGAAGGAAAAAACGCGAGCTTCGTTGAGCTGAACTGGCAGAATCTCAAGCCGATCCCCGGATGGAACGGTGTGCCACTCGCGACGGAGCGTAACCAAACGGGCGCGTTGAATTGCCCTTCATGCGGTGGCGTGGTGAACCTTCGCGCGGCGGGCTTCACCATGACGGCGGTGTGTTCTCACTGCGGCAAGCTGCTGGACACCAGCACGCCGCAGCTCACGGTCGTGCAAAAGGCGGCGGCGGCACGCGCCATCAAGCCAGAGATTCCCCTAGGTCAGCGCGGTGTGATTGACGGCATCGAGTGGGAGCACATCGGTTTTCAATATCGGCGTGATTCAGCAACCGGCTGGACGGAGTATTTGCTTTTCAATCCCTGCTTTGGCTTCCGCTGGCTCACTGAATTTCAGGGGCACTGGACGATCGTGGATCGCTTGCTCAAGGCTCCGCTGGGTTGCGGCATGGACATGAAATACGAAGGCCGCAGTTACCGTCTCTTCGCAGACGAGAACTGTGAGGTCAATTACGTCGAAGGCGAGTTCTACTGGCAGGTGCGGCGTGGTGAGAAAGCCCGATGCGCGGATTACATGGCGCCGCCCTTTATTCTCTCGCGTGAAATTTATCACGAACTCAACGAAGTTTCGTGGAGTGCCGGTGAATACATTGAAGCGTCGAAACTTCAGCAGGCATTCAACCTGCCCTCTCTCAAGTCGCCTGCGTCGGGCAGTGTTGGCATCGTGCAGCCTAATCCGCGTCTCGATAAATGGCGCTCGCTCAAGCCGCTCATGATGATCTTTGCCGCAGCGTTGGTGGCAGTGGCGCTGTTCTCGTCACACTCCCATAAGGTCGTGCAGAGTTACCAAAATACTTTTGTCTATGACCGCGCGACTGCCGCCGCCACGCCTCTGGTTTCCGAGCCTTTCGTCATCCAATCTGTCGGTGGCGTGGACATCAGCGCCACTGCGGCGGTGAGCAATTCCTGGCTCGGCTTCGATCTCGAACTGGTGAACGCAAAGAGCGGCGCGCGCTATCCCGCCGCGCTCACGGTGGAGTATTATTATGGAACGGACAGCGATGGTCCCTGGACTGAGGGTTCGCAAACTGGGCGCGCCACAATCCCCGGAGTGCCCGCCGGAACCTACACATTGGCCATGAGCGCGGAGGCTGATCCCAGCATCAACCAGGTGCCATTCTCCATCAGCGTGAGCAGCGGAAAGACATATTCATCCAATTTCATCATCAGCATCCTGTTCGTTTTGGTCTGGCCCATCATCATGCGGCTCCGCGCTTTTGGGTTCGAGGTCAAACGATGGTCTTCCAGCGATTTCTCACCCTATGCCTCTAAATCATCATCCAGTGACGACGACGATTAATCCATGAACTTCCTCCGCCATCCCATCTACACCGTCGTCTGCCTCGCCCTCTGCGCCTGGATTCCCTATGGCAACATCCGCGGGCTGAGCCTCTGGCATTCCGTCGGACCGGCGCGATGGTTTTCTTCACACGGCTCCAGCGGCATCAGCCACAAATAACTCAACCCCCTATAAACCATGAACATCATCAACTGGCACGACTTCATCAACTCTCTGATCTACTCGATCATGGGCGTCATTATCTTCTGCGTCACGTTCAGAATCGTGGACAAGCTCACGCCCTACGATCTCTGGAAGGAGCTGATCGAAAAGAAAAACCAACCGCTCGCCATCGTCGTCGGTGCCGTGGGCCTGGGCATCTGCATTATCATTGCGGCAGCGATGCATGGCTGATTTGTAGCAGCCGACGCAAGGAGGCTCTGCCTAATCAGCGACTGGGTTCGATGACTGAATGAATGATGATTATTGCATCAGAAAAACCGTCGTTGCGCTTGGCTCGTTCAGGGATGCTGCAATAGTCGAGGGCAGTGATCTATCTCGACCACAACGCCACTACCCCGGTTCTGCCTGAGGTCCGGGAGGCCGTGATGCCTTATCTCAGTGAGGAGTGGGGCAATCCGTCCAGTTCGTATCGCTTTGGGTCACACTTGAAGTCGAAGATTGAGGAGGTGCGGGAGCAGGTCGCCGATCTCATTGGCTGCAAGTCTCCACGCGAAATCCTTTTCACCAGCGGCGGGACGGAGAGCAACAACACCGCGATTCACGCGGCCATCATGTCCCGTCCAGAAAAGCGGCACATCATCACCTCACAGGTGGAGCACTCCTCCGTGCTCACGTATTGCTGCTTCCTTGAGAAGCATCACGGTTTCCGCGTCACCTATCTGCCCGTGGATCGCGAAGGCCTGCTGTCCATGACGGACCTTGAGACTGCGCTCACTGACGACACCGCCGTCGTCTCCCTCATGTGGGCCAACAACGAAACGGGCATCCTCTTTTCCGTCGAGCAGATCGCCCAGCTCTGCCGCAGTTGCGGCGTGCCCTATCATTGCGATGCTGTTCAAGCCGCAGGAAAGCTTTCCATCGACGTCCGCGCCATCCCGTTCGACTACCTGACCATCACCGGCCACAAAATAGGCGCGCCAAAAGGTGTTGGCGCTCTCAATGTGCAGAAGAAGGCACCCTTCATCTCCTTCGTGCATGGCGGCCATCAAGAGCGTTCCCGACGCGGTGGCACAGAGAATGTCGCCAGCATCGTTGGCCTCGGCACCGCCACTACACACGCTATGAAGAAGCTGCCCAAGTATGAAGGCATTATTCGTCCAATTCGCGATGCCTTGGAGCAAGGAATCCTCTCCAACATTCCAAACACCGAGTTGAATGGCCATCCAACGCAACGCCTCGCCAACACCACGAACATCACATTTCACGGCATCGAGTCGGAGGCTTTGCTGCTCCTGCTCGATCAAGCGGGCATCTGTGCCAGTAGTGGCTCGGCCTGTCTTGCCGATTCTCCCGACCCGTCTCATGTCATCGCGGCCATGAAACCCGGCCCCTCGGCCCGTCAGTGCGTGAGGTTCTCGCTGGGCACGGACACCAGCCTCAAAGAAGTAACCACGACTGTTGAGCGACTTCGCGAACTGACTCAGACACTCACTGGCACCCGATGAAACTCCCGCCAGACAGTGAAATTGAGCTACGCAAGCTGACGCACTATCTACTTGTGCCCCTCCTCAAATCGGATAAATCGAACTGGCTTGGGCGCGGAGGCTACACGCTGGACAATCCGCAACGACTTCTCGCTGATCTCCGCTCCCAACTGCTCCCTTTGGATGCTACTCCCTCACGCTCATCAAAGTTCGGCGAGACCCTTGAGATCCGTGGTGAACTCATTGGGCCAACGGGCGTTCCGCTCCTGGTGCGCACCATCTGGTTGAAAGATCCCTTGTCGGGAAAGATTAGGTTTGTTACACTCATACCGTTGTCGAAGAAGTCATCATGAACCTGGAACTCTACCAAGACGCCGTCATCGTGGCAGACCTGCCAGATCTCGGCCTGCGCAAGGGTGACGTGGTCAAATTGGTGGACGAACTTCGAGCCGTCGATGGTTCACTGGGATATGCCGTCGAGGTCTTCAATGCCGTCGGTGACACCATTGATGTCCACATGATTCCCGCCAGTGCGGTGGAACCGCTGAACGAACAAGAAGTCTTCTGCGTTCGCCGTCTCGATAAAGCAGCGGCGTGAGAGTTCAAACTGTGTGGTTGGGCACCATCATCGCTTCTTCTGACCGCTCATGAAACTCCCACTCTACAGCCATGTCATCCTGGCCGAGGATATCACAGCCAAGGGATTGTGCCGTGGCGACTTCGCCACCGTGGTCGAGTTCTACGAAGGCAGACCCGATCAGGAGCATGGCTATGAGTTGGAGGTCTTTAACGCTGTGGGCGACACCTTCGCCGTCGTCTCCGTGCGCGAGTCGCAAATCGAAGCGCCTCGCCAGGAAGAACGCCTCTGTGTCCGTTCGGCTGCTCTGGATGCGTAAACCGCAATGTTGGGGCACATCCATGACCTTTGAACTCTACAAACGCGCGGCCATCGCCACGACGCCTGTTTTTGCTGGCCAGCGTTGATCCGGCAATCACGGCCCCTCGCCTGCAAGCCGGAGCATCTCGGCGCGGAACGCTGGAGAGAGAAAGAATCGACCCTCTTTCTGCAACCTGTCCAAGCATGGTGCCACCGCAGTGATCAAACCCGAGCCGTTGGCGAGCAGCAGGATGCCACCAATACCGGTGAAGCGCTGTCCCAGTTTGGTCGTTGCATGTCGCGCTGCTTGATCATCCAGCAGTATGTAGTCTGCATGAAGACTCAGTGCCAGCGCGAGCGCCTCCGTTTCACCAGGGTCAAGGTCAGGGCAGTTGGATACCTCGACAGGAATCGTCACCGGCGCGGACCGCCGCACCCAGTCCGGCAGCACCAGTCCTTCGAACCGCGCATGAACCGCAGCCAGCCGGTTGAACTCATGCTCCACAGTCGGCGGAATCCAGACCTCGACAAAAAGCCGGAGCAGCAGCCAATCAAGCTCCACCCGGCAGAGATTCAGCAGCACCGATGTGTCCGAGATGACGATCACTCACTTCAAAGGCGGAAGGGTTTGAGCGGGGAACATCGATCTCAAGGCATCTACCTCCACATGCAGATCATCCACCGTGTAGGTGCTGACCGCTCGCTCGCCAAGAGCTTCCTGGAAGGCAAATAAGTCCAGCTCCGCCATCTCCGCGCCCGCAGTCTTGCTGATCCTGCCTTGGGCATGCAGAGCACAGGCAAGCTCCAAGCGCATCTCCGCCTCGGACACGTGCCGAAGCGCAGTAGCATCAGGGAGATTCAGAGTCAGTGTCATGGGCAGAGGATACGAGCCAGGAATTGATCCGACAAGCAATTACTCGCCCGCTGTGCCTTCCGGATTGAGACAACGTCGCGCAGGTGTTGCCTGCCCTCCAAGACTCGGGGCGATACTGCGCGGCGGTATTGCAGTCTGCTCTCGACAACCGTTTCAATATTCGTAAACTGATCCCATGACAGTTGCCCTTCCACCAGCCCTTACCCAGCTTGTCGAGCGGCTCATCCACACGGGTCGCTATGCCGATGAAGGAGAAGTCTTGCGCGAGGCTCTCCGCGTCCTTGAACACCAGGAGTTCGATGTATCACCCGCTCTTGAGGCTGCGCTGCTGGAAGGCGTGCGTTCCCCGCATCAGCCCTATGATGACGCCGTGCTCGAACGCATCCGCCAGACCGCGCGCGCATGAGCTTGCCCATCGTCATCGCCCACCGGGCGGAGCAGGACATGGCCTTGCAATTCCGCTGGTATCTGGAGAACGCTGATGGAGAAGTGGCCGAGTGCTACCTGCGTGCCATTGACCAAACGATTCAACGTCTCGCCAGCTACCCCGACATCGGACTTCGTCGTCACTTTCAATCAACGGAACTTGCAGGCATCCGCAGTTTCCAAGCGGCGCGACCTTTCAACAAGCATCTCATCTTCTACCAGGCAAAAGATCAACTCAGCATCGAGCGCGTCATGCACGGTGCTCGCGATCTTCCTCGACGCTTTCTGGAAGAACCATGAGCGAGTGAATCAAACGCCTCACCGAAAGCAAGCGCGCTTACTGCGTGAAGCTCTCCAAAGCGTGCTCCACGCCGAACTATCGATGCGAAATAAAGTATCGCTGGTGATGCCTCCTGAGATAATCAATCTGCGGTCGCAGTTTGGATGCTGGATCTAATTGGCTCATGGCCAAAGTTAGTGGCTGAGAGCGGGTGCGAGGTTGAGTGAACCGAGAAAGAAGAGGATGCGTGAGCGGTAGTGCGCGAAGTTGCGCAAGCC
>JAYVOH010000026.1:0-6772 GCA_043758025.1 Verrucomicrobiota bacterium | reverse complement strand
AATGATGTCACGCGGAATGAACTTGAGAATCTGCCCAAGAACATTGATAGGGTGACGTGCTGGCTGGGTGGCGTGAGTGCGTTTTGATTTTGACATTGCACTCCAAATCAAGCCGCTTCTCGCCCTCAGTCAGCACTCTTTACCTCAAAACTTCAATCGCCTGTGGGATGGCTGTGACTCTCAAACTAAAAAAATATGGGGCTTCTCGATACACTAATGGGTTCACTGACTGGAAAAGCCACTGCTCCTGCTGGTGCAGAAAACCCGCTCATGGGCGCACTGGGCGGACTAATGAGTGGCAATGGCGGCGTGCAAGGTTTGCTGGATAAATTTACCAAAGGCGGTCTCGGTGACGCCGCAGCCTCGTGGGTCGGGATGGGCGAGAACAAGCCCGTCTCGCAGATCAGGTGCATCATGCACTCGGAGCCGATCAGATCAGTGCGGTGGCCGCAAAGCTGGGCATTGATACCAGCAAAGCCTCCAGCTTGCTCGCGGAATTCCTCCCTAAGGTTATTGATAAACTGACGCCATCCGGTCAGGTGGATCCTTCGGTGGATCATCATCAGGGATTGGCTGCGCTCTTGCCCTCGTTGCTGAACAGCCTGCGCGGGAAAGTTTGAGAATCTCGACCGGACTCGCGGGCTACGGTTGATTGTCATCGCGGATGAGGCATCGTCCGCATCTGCGAAAAATGAGCAAGCCTTTTCAACTCAGCGGCTGCACAGCCATTATCACGGGTGCCTCTTCCGGGTTGGGCGCGGAATTCGCAAAGCAAATTTCTCCCAAGGCCAAAGCCTTGGTGCTGGCCGCACGCAGCGGCGATGCCTTGAACGAATTGGCGGCGGAACTGCAAAGGCAGAACGCATCATTGAGCGTCCTGACTTGCGCTTGTGATCTGGCGACGGCTGCTGGCCGTGATGCTCTTTGGAAATGTGTGGAGGATGCGGGTCTGAAACCCACACTGCTCATCAACAACGCCGGGGTGGGGGATTACGGAGACTTCGCCGATGCGGACGAGGCGCGCATCATGCTCCAGATCAATCTCAACATCACGGCGCTCACCTTGATGATGTTGGAGTTTATCCGGCGAATTTCCGCCACGGCGGAACACCCCGGCGCCGTGCTGAATATCAGTTCGCTGGCCAGTGTCGCGCCCATGGCCCAAATTGGAGTTTATGCGGCGACGAAGGCTTATGTGTCGAGTCTGGGCGAATCGCTGAGAATCGAACTGGCGGCCCGCCATGTGCAGGTGCTTACGGTTTGCCCCGGTCCCACCCCGACAAAATTCGGGACTAATGCGCGTCGGCCTGATGGCGCGGACATTCTGCGCAGCGGTCAGGGATTGCTGAGGATGCCGCGTGAAAGCGTTGTTTCCATATCGCTGCAAAAACTGGAGTGCAATGCCGCGCGAGTTTTCCCCGGATGGCGGGTGGCGTTGGCTGCGATGTTATTTGAAAAAATGCCGCGAAGCCTGCTGAGTCTGGCCTTCGGTTTGCGTTATCGTCAGGCCGAACGAAAAAGCTAGCATCACTTCCCATGTCTGACGAACTCCAGCCAAAGGATCCCTCTCCGCCGGTCACCACCAATCCACAGCGCGGAGCCTTTGAACTCAAAGGCGTGGAAATTCCTCCGCCCGAACAGGAAATAAAATATCTGCCACGCTGGGAACCGCCGGCAAAACGCGGCAACACCCTAGGTGTCTTGAGCCGCATCTTGATGTTACTCGTGGTGCTGGGCATGCTCATCATTCCGTTCACGCCCTTCGCGTCGAAGTTGAAAAAATTCGTCGCCGAGATGGTGGAAAATTCCCGCAAGGGGAAAATCATCGACCGGGAAGTCCTGGTGCCGAAAGAGGTGATCAAAGAAGTCATCCGCGAAGTGCCCGCGCCGCCACCGCCGTTGCCGTCAAAATTTGTCCCGCGCAAAGATGTGGATGTGGCCACGCTTTTCAACGGCATCACCATCGAGTCCAAGCTGGAGACGGTCGAAGGCAACTTCGCCAGCCTTTCTGCGGCTGACCCGGACGCCTATAAGGTGGAGTTCAAGGTCAAGGTCAACGTGCCCAAGCCGAATCAAACTGTCGCCGAACTCGCGCGGCTCAACAGCCATCTGCCCAAGATGCTCCCCGATCTGGAAAAGCTGCTCGGCAGCGGGAAGGTGTCCGGCTTCTACCACAAACTCTACGAGAACAAAGTAACGTTGGTGCAACGCAACCTCACGCACCTCAATCGCCTGCTCGACCGGCACAATTTCTTCGACTGTGAAACCATCCTGGAGTTGCAGCATCCAACAAGCAAACGCCGCGCACTGCTTCTCCAGAGCGACATGGATGTGGTCGCCGACGGCTCCGACGGCGACCGCATGGCGGAGATGACAGCCGACATTTACAACAGTGATTTTTATCAACCATTTACCAGTTATGAATGGCCCAAGCAAGGAACGGTCGCCAATCCGCTTCTGGCAAAATGGCAGACGAAAAACGAGGTCTTGAAAAAAGAAGTTGCGCAAAAAAATATTTCTTCCGCACGCAAGGCCGAACTCAAGGCGCAGATTCAGCATCTTGAAACGGAGATCAAAGCCTTGAAAACCCGCAGCAGCCTCATCGCCGAGAAGGATCCGTTCATCGTTCTCTCGCTTCTCTTCAAAGACTACCCCCGCATCATGCCTCAAGCGCCAGCGATGGGCGATTACGCCGCAGTAATTCACGACGATAAAATATACCCTGCCATCTGTGGCGACTACGGGCCTAGCATGAAGATGGGCGAAGCGTCGCTTGTGCTGGCAAAAAAAATCAGCGACAAGGCCACGTCCTACAATCGTGGAGAAGATTCCTTGAAGGTCACTTATCTGGTATTTCCCGGAACCGCCGAGAAACCTTTCGGCCCACCGGACTACGACAAATGGTATGAAAAAGTAAGCGGATACATTGAAGAGTTGGGCGGTCTGGGCAAAGACTACATGCTCTACAAGTGGGAAGTTCCCAAGCCCGTGGTGCCGACGGTTGTCCCTGAGGAAAAGAACAATAAGCCCCCTACCGATACCAAGACGCCCGCAACAACGAATAATGACACGCACGGCGAGATTGCAACGCCTCCGGCACCGCCTTCAACAGATGGCAAAAAACCATAGTAATTTGGCATTGTAGGGCGGGCGCACCGCCTGCCTTAACTCCCGAAATTACGGCAAGCGGTGCGCTTGCCCTACAAGCCGCAGCCTGTGGCGCAAACGTCACATCGCCGCAGTCACCAGATGTTCCGCCGTGATCCCGAGTTCCTTCATCACCGTGTTGCCCGGTGCGCTGATGCCGAAGCGGTCGTGGCCGGGATTTCGGAACTCCACGCCAAAATCGGTCAACTTTTCGAGGGCGGGGCGCAAAGCTGACCAAAGCGACTCCAGCGGAAGCACCAAATCTAAAAGTTCTTCAAGGTCATGCGTCTTCGGGATACGGATGTTTGCTTCCTCAAGCCGCGCCTTGAGATATTTCTCTGCGCTCTGTTGACAGTGAAAGCAGACTTGATCGTGCAGCGGCACTTTGCGCCGCCGCGACAGGATGGTCGCGGCCATGTAGTCGCCCTCCGCCTTCTTGATCCACTCACGCGTGGCTTGCTTCATACATCACACGAACTTTCTCAGTGACATCCAGAATGAAGGACTCCCGATCCGCGATGCGCCGCGCCATGTCTTCAGGGTCGCGCACCAGAATATCCACAGGGAAGCCTGCCTTGATGGTCTCCCGGATCTTCAGCGAGGGCCTCTGTCCCATGCGACGCGACTTGGGCATCACCACCAGCACATCCACATCCGAATCCGGGTGCGGCCTGCCATAGGCGTGGGAGCCGAAGAGAATAATGCGCTCCGGCTTGAAGGCAGCGGCGATGGCATCGCAGTAGCGCTGGATGTCCTGCATGGCGATCATGCGGGAGGAAACGCCACCGCCAGCGAAAGGGCAAACGGTTTTCTCAACTGGCCACCGACACCAGATGCTCCGCTGTCATGCCGAGTTCCTTCATCACAGTGTTGCCGGGAGCGCTGATACCGAAGCGGTCGATGCCGACGACTTTGCCTTCGAGTCCGACGTATTTCCACCAGAGGCCGGTGACGCCGGCTTCGATGGCGATGCGGTGTTTGCATGAAGAAGGAAGCACTTCATTGCGATAGCTCTGCGGCTGGCGGTCGAAGATTTCCGTGCACGGCATGGAGACGACGCGGACGCCTTCGCCGAGTTTCTTGGCGGCGTTGACGGCGTGTTGGAGTTCGGAGCCGGTGGCGATAAGGATGGTTTTTAGTTCGGCGGTTTCCTTCACGAGAACGTAGCCACCCTTGAGCGTGCCTTCGCGGCGGAAGCTGGCGGAAACGGAACCTTGATGCGGAATGTCCTGACGCGTGAGAGCGAGCAGGGTCGGGCCGTCCTTGCGGCTGAAGGCAAGCGCGAATGCGGCGGCAGTTTCTTCGATGTCGCCGGGGCGGATGACGTCGAGATTAGGAATCACACGCAGGCCGCTGACGGTCTCAACGGGCTGGTGCGTGGGGCCGTCTTCGCCGACGCCGACGCTGTCGTGAGTGAAAATATAAGTGACGGGGAGTTTGCTGAGCGCGGCGAGACGGATGCTCGGGCGGCAGTAGTCGGCGAACACGAGGAACGTGGCGCCGCTGGCGCGGAAGAGTCCGTCGTAGGCGATGCCGTTGCAGATGGCGCACATGGCGTGCTCGCGGATGCCGAACCAGATGTTGCGGCCCAGCGGATTTTCCTTGGAGAAATCACCGCCGTCTTTGATGTAATTTTTCGTGGAGCCGTATAAGTCAGCGCTGCCGGTGATGATGTTCGGCACGGCTTTGGCGAGATGATTGAAGATTTCGCCGCCGCAATTGCGCGTGGCGGCTTTGCCTTCACCGGATGTTTCAGGGATGAGCTTGAGCAAGTCTTCCACGCTCGCGCTGGAAGCTTGTGCCGCGTCGAGTTCAGCCTTGAGTTGCGGATGAGCGGCGGCCCATGCGGCGAAAGATTTTGTCCAGCGCTTGTGCAAGCGGGCGCGCTTCGCTTTGAGGTCGGCGAAGTAACCTTTCACTTCATCGCTGACATAGAAATGCTGGTCTGCGGGAAGACCAAGCCCGACGCGCGCGGCATCAATAAATTTCGCGCCGCCTTCGCCGTGAGCCTTCGCGCTGCCAGCGACTTCGGGAATGCCTTTGCCGATGACGGTGCGCGAGATAATGAGCTTGGGCTTGCCGTTGTTTTGTTTCTTCGCACGGGCGATGGCTTTTTGCACGGCGTCGAGATCGTTGCCGTCGATCTGCACCACATCCCAGCCAAGGGCGAGGTAGAGTTTTTTCGTGTCCTCGCTCTGCGTCAGCTTGGCCATGGCATCGAGCGTGACGTCATTGGAATCGAGAATGAGAATGAGATTGTCGAGGCCGTTGTGCGCCGCGAAAGCGACCGCTTCACGCGCCACGCCTTCCTGGAAACAGCCGTCGCCAGCGAGCGCGATGACATGGTAATCAAGGATCGCGTGATCGGGCGTGTTGTATTTCGCCGCAGCCATCTTGCCGCTGAGCGCATAGCCGACGGCGTTACCGACTCCCTGACCGAGCGGGCCAGTGGTGCTCTCCACGCCCACGGTTTCAAATGATTCCGGATGTCCGGGCGTTCTACTGTGAAGCTGACGGAAGTTCTCCAGCTCCTTCATTGGCAAATCAAATCCACTGAGGTGCAACCAGCCGTAGAGGAACATCGAGCCGTGTCCTGCGGAGAGGATAAAGCGGTCGCGATTGAGCCACTTCGGGTCGGCAGGATCTATTTGGAGTGATTCGCCGAAGAGCACCGCGCCGACTTCTGCGGCACCGAGCGGCAGGCCGAGGTGGCCGGAGTTGCACTTGTGCACGGCGTCCATGGCGAGACCACGGGCTTCGTTGGCGGCTTTCTGAAGGATGTCTTTGTTCATGAGAAATAAGGGCGGGTTACATACCGGCATCGGGTTGGAGCGCAAGATGGAAGTGGTCGGGCCTGATCGTTGTTCAGGCAGAACGTGACACAAGCTCGTAAGCCTGTGCTACTCTCAAAAAGCCAACAGCCTGTATCACGTTTAGCTGAACCCAGCATCATTCATCGCCCAACAAGGCTGCGGCATTTCGTGCTCCGTGCAGCACACGCAGCACTTTGAGCGGGGTGCTGGCTGGATTGTAAACGATGAGGTAATTGCGTTTCACAAGCCAGAAACGCACGGGCCTGTCGGTGAGATCATTGCGGGTATGTCCCATGAAAGGAAATTCCGCCATTTGGGCACAAGCTTCGTGGATGGAGTTTTCCAAAGTGTCCGCCGCATCGGTGTTGTCACGCGCTATGTAAAGCCAGATACCCTCAATGTCTTGTATCGCTTCCGGCGTGAGAAAATAACTGGGCATCAGGTCAATCCTTGATTCATTTTCAAACGTGTTTTCACTACGGCGAGCTGCTCTCGTGCTTCTTCGGGAGAATGCAGTCTGCCCGCTTCAGCGCTGTCCCAGCCCTCTTCAATGGCGGCACGCACCGATGTCTTTTGTCTCTCAACTTCCTCGTGCCCGGCGCGTTCCTTCAACTCCTGAGCGAGGCGTAACATGTCCGCAGCCGTCAACGAGAACAAAGATGGATGTTGCTCAAGGATCATGCCGTGCATTTTATCGCCTTGATGGAAGAACGTCAAGGGAGTGTAAACTTGTTTCTGTAAAAGGCGGCTTGCCTCGTATCGCGCGCCCCTCCGGGGGTGGCGGAGTGAGGCGAGCGTAGCGATGCCGAACG